>JAJDZQ010000069.1 GCA_022824565.1 Anaerolineae bacterium
AGGCAGGGGTGTAAAGCCGGATGACCGCATGGACTTTCGGCGAGTTTGCAATAGTTGCGGACAAGTCCCAGATCATTCGCTATAAGCTGCACCCTAGTTTCGCGACCTGGCTGGTTTTCTCCGCCGGCACAAAAAATATCCCCCCAATGGATATTGAGGGGATCCCTATAGATTGACCGACTGCGCTTGCGGTTAGCCCGCGCTGCCAGATACACGGACGGGGATCTGCCGGGGGCTGTGCGCCTCGGCTTTGGGCAGGCTGATGCTCAGCACGCCATCTTCAACGCTGGCGCTCACTGCGTCGCCATCGACGATGCCCGGGAAGCGCAGGCTGCGGCTGAACTTGCCAGAGCGGCGCTCGCGGATGAGCAGCTTGCTGTCTTCGCTGAGTGCTGTGCTGGCGGTCTCGCCGCTGATGGTCAGCACATCTTCGTGAATGCTGACATGGATGTCATCCAGCTTGACGCCGGGCAAGTTGGCGCGCAGGGTATAGCCAGCGGCGGATTCTTCGACATCCAGCGCCAGCCCAAAAGGGAGGTTGGCGAATTCGCTGCGTTCGCCCAAGAACGGACGGGCATCGTGCAGCAAGCGGTCAACCATGCGGAAGTAGGGATTGCGGGTGCGGTACAACATGACTTGGTCTCCTTTTTTGCTTCTCGACAAGTATCCATAGCCTAAGCGCGCCGCATAAGAGAAACAGAAGCGCCGCATAAACGCTGCAAAAGAAGCGCATAAGCGGAATATTAGCGGGCGGCGGAAGGTCGCCCTCATTTCAAGAAAGATTGCAAATTGTTCTGCCGCAACAAAGCAAACTCTGCGCCCTCTGTGCCGCTGTGGCAAACAAGCAATTTGCTGCGATCGCCTGTGGGCAGCGTGGCCGCCTGTTCAGTTTTGGGCGGGCTGGTGCTAAGATAGCGCATGCATGAGCCGGCAAGGCAGCAGGATGGCATGATGCGCGCGGGTGTTGATATTGGCGGCACTTTCACCGATCTCGTGCTGAGCGAAGGCGGGCGGCTTTCTATACACAAGCTGCTCAGCTCGCCTGCCCAGCCCGAGCGAGCCATGTTGGCGGGCTTGGAAGAGCTGACGCCCGGCGGCATCGCGGCGCTGCAGCAAGTGGCGCATGGATCGACTGTCGCCACCAATGCCATTTTGGAACGCAAGGGAGCGCGGGCAGCGCTGCTGACGACTGCTGGTTTTCGTGATTTGCTTTTCATCGGGCGACAAGACCGACCCGATCTCTATGACATTCATCCGCGCATCCCGCCACCGCTAATCCCGCGCGAACGTTGCTATGAAGTGCCCGAACGGCTCGACTTCCGCGGCAACACGTTGCTGGAGTTGGATGAGGCGGCGCTGGAAAGTGTGCTGGACGTTCTGGCAGCGCAGACATGTGATGTGATTGCCGTCTGCTTCTTGTTCAGTTATGTCAATGACGCCCACGAGCAGCGGGTCAAAAAGCGAATCCTGGCGCGAGGCATCGTCCAGCACGAATGGCAGGTGGTGCTGTCATCGGAAGCGCTGCCCGAATTCCGCGAATATGAACGAGCCAGCACAGTCGCTTTGGAAGCCTATGTGAGACCGGTCATGTCGCGGTACATCGGCGTGCTGGAATCGCGGCTGCCGGCTGCCCTGCCTTTGCGCATCATGAAGTCGGACGGCGGCGTGATGCGCGCTGACCGCGTTCGCCAGCAGGCTATCCACACCGCCCTGAGTGGACCGGCCGCCGGTGTGATTGGCGCCTGGCATTTGGCGCGGGCTGCGGGATTCGCCAATATCATCACATTGGATATGGGCGGCACCTCCACCGATGTCTCGCTGGTGGCAGAGCAGCCGACTCCTCGCCCCGAATCGGCAATCGACGGTTTTCCTCTGCGCGTGCGCATGCTGGATATAGAAACGATCGGTGCGGGTGGCGGTTCCATCGGGCGCGTGGATGCCGGCGGCGCGCTGCGTGTCGGTCCAGAATCGGCCGGCGCAGACCCAGGACCAGCAGTCTATGGACGCGGCGGCACACTGCCCACAGTCAGCGATGCCAATGCGCTGCTGGGGCGGCTGGATGCCGAGCATGTGCTGGGCGGGGCGCTGGCGCTGGACTTGCGGGCTGGTGAAAAGGCGCTGGCTGGCTTGGCGCGGCAGATCAACTTCAGCTCACTCGAAACCGCCAAGGGCGTGATTGATATCGCCACGGTCAACATCGACCGCGCTATCCGTCGCGTATCTGTCGCTCGTGGGCACGATCCTCGTAATTTCACCCTGGTGGCATTCGGGGGCGCTGGCCCATTGCATGCTTGCGAGGCTGCGGCGCGACTGGAAATCCCGCGAGTGCTGGTGCCACCGACGCCGGGCGTCTTGTGCGCGCTTGGCTTGCTGCTGGCTGATGTGGCGGTCGACTTCAGTCGCTCGGTGATGCAGGCAGCCACAGACGAATGCCTGGCTGGCCTGGCTGGCATCCAGGCTGAGCTGCTGGAGCAGGCGCGCGTTGAACTGGAGCGCGAGGGGATTGATGAGGACGAGCGCATCTTCGCTGTTTCGCTGGATATGCGTTATCAAGGGCAAGCCTACGAGCTAACTATCCCCTACAGCGCCGCTGCCGCAGACCACTTCCATGCAGCGCACGAAAGGGCTTATGGTCATGCCATGCGCTGGCGAACAGTTGAAATTGTCAATCTGCGAGTCGCTGGGCGCGGCAGCAACGATAAGCCCGAATTCGCTGCGGGCGCTGCCCAGGAGCACATGCCTGCGCCTTTTGGGGAGAAGCCTTCGCCGCTTGGTGGCGCGATCAACCTGTACCAGCGCGAAAAGCTGTTGCCCGGCGCGACATTTGCGGGCGAGTCGCTGGTCTTTCAACTGGACAGCACCACCTATGTCCCAGCGGATTGGCAGGCGCGCGTCGATGGCTTGGGCAATCTGCTGCTGTCGCGCGACTGAAAACTCATGTATAGGCGACCGCGCCTTCGATCTCCACGCACATATTGAAAGGCAGCGATGCCATGCCCACGGCCGAGCGAGCATGTGCGCCGCGCTCTGCCCCATACAGCGCCAAGATTAGATGCGAACAGCCATTTATGACGGACGGCTGTTGCGCAAAGTCGGGCGCGCAATTGACCATGCCATGCAGCCGCAGCCAGTGAGTGACGCGGTCGAGGTCGCCCAGTGTCCGTTTGAGGCTGCCCAGCATCGAAAGCCCCACCGCTTGCGCTGCCGCATAGCCAGCCTCGATGGTGACATCTGCGCCCAACTTGCCAAAAGGACCCGCCAGCGTGCCATCAACAGCCTGCGGACCATGCCCGGAAATGTAGGCGATGCCCGCGTGCAAGCGCACAAAACTGAAAGGCAGCTCGACCCCGGCCGGTGGCATGACGGACGGCGGCAGAGCCAAGCCCATTTCGGCTACTCTCGCTTCGATTTTCATGGTTGTTTTGCCTCACTTGATTGGTCTCCCGCTACTTGTAACACAGCGCGGGCCTTCTGTGGCTGTCTTTTATCAGCAGCTTTGCCGGGCGAGGGGCATGGACTTCATGCGAAAGGGACCGCGGGGCTGCTCAATAGCCTTTTGCGCGATCCAGCTGGTTGAGCAAGGGACGATTGTCCAGGTAACGGCGCAGATTCTCTTTGAAGACCAGGGCAGCTTTTTCGTGATAATCACGAGTGAAGCCAGAGATGTGCGGCGTGATGACGACATTTTCCAGCGTCCAGAGCGGGCTGGTATTGGGCAAAGGCTCTTGCTCGAAGACATCCAGCGCTGCGCCACCGATCATTCCCGCTGACAGCGAGTTGATCAACGCCTGCTCGTCAACCACTGCCCCGCGCGCGACATTCACCAAAATGCCGCTGGGCTTCATCGCCTCGAAGACCTCGTCATTGATCAAGTGCTCGGTTTCTGTGGTGCGCGGCACGGTGACCACCAGATAATCACAATCCTTGGCCATGGAAGCGACAGTATCGGCCGGGTAGATGCGGGCGGGGATATCGCCAGTGGGGTCGCCTGTATTGGGCAGGTGGAAGGCTTTGTCTTCGGCCGTATTGCGCAGGTCGCGCTTCGAGGCCAGCACGGTCATGCCTATCGCCGCGCACAGCCGAGCCAACTCGCGCCCGATGCTGCCATAACCGACGATACCCACAGTCTGCCGCTCCATATCGACAGGCATGAAGACTTCTGGTGAACGTTCCAGCCACTCGGCTTTGGACTGCAAATCCAAAGCCATGCGGATTTTGTAGTTGAACATCAGCATCATCATCAGGCAATAGTGCGCCATATTGGTGGCGTGGATGCCGCTGGTCGAGGTGACGATGATGTCTTCGGCTTGCATGATAGGATTGTGCAGCGCATGATTCACGCCAGCAGAATTGAGTTGGATCCAGCGCAGCTTGGGGGCTTGCTCGGGTGCGGGAAAATAGCCGGTGGTGTAGAGCACCTCGCTGCGAGCGATCGCATCGGGCAGGACCACCGGGAAGTGTCGCTCGACTTGCAAGCGCGGCGAGATCTCGCGCAGCTCAACGAGGATATCATCGGAAAAGTCGATGGCAACTGTGACGACAATGCGCTCGGATTCGGGCATATGCACTCCCTTCAGCGGGCTTAACGACTTGCGCGCCGGCATGGTAAAATCGCTGACGATATTCTCGATTCTAGTGGCAATGGCTAGTGCTGACAATAGAAACACGGGGAGAGGGCAACATGGGTATGCTGGATGGCAAGGTCGCCTTGATCTTCGGCGTCGCCAACAAGAATTCTATCGGCTGGGGGATTGCGCGCGCGCTGCATCGTGAAGGCGCAACCATCGCGCTGAGTTATGCCATGGACAAGCTGGCGCGCCGGGTCAAACCGCTGGGCGAACAGCTTGGCTGCGAGTTGATGCTGCAAGCCGATGTAGGAAATGCCGACGAGTTGGATGCCGTCTTTGCCGCGGTCGAAGAACAATATGGCAAGCTGGATGTGCTGGTGCACTCGGTGGCTTTTGCCCAGCGCGATGCCCTCAGTGGCCGTTTCGTAGACCTGCGCCGCGATGCGCTATTGAGCGCCATCGACATCAGCGCCGTCAGCTTGATCGAACTAACGCGCCGCGCCGAAGCCCTGATGCGCGAGGGTGGCAGCATCATGAGCCTGACCTACAACGCCTCGCGAAAAGTCATCCCCAATTACAACGCCATGGCCATCGCCAAAGCCGCGCTGGAGGCAATTACCATGTACCTGGCGGCGGATGTGGGGCACAGCAAGATCCGCGTCAACGCCATCAGCGCCGGCGCAATCAAGACCCTGTCGGCAGGTGGCATTGCTGGCTTTCGCGATCTCTTGAAATACGCCGAGGTAACCTCGCCCATGAACGAACTGGTCAGCCAGGACGATGTGGGCGACTTGGCGCTATTTTTGGCATCGGATTTGTCGCGGCGCATCACCGGCGAAGTCATTTATGTCGATGCCGGTTACAACATTATGGGATTTACCGATGTCCATGCGCTGATGAAGACGGATGCTTAGTCCAGGGAAAGCGAGAACATCGCCGCGACCCGATCGCCCGACACCAGCTTGGCGTGGAAGCTTTCGCGCTTGACACGGCGCAGGCTCCAGACAGAAAACAGGGTGCCCAGCAAACCAACGACAAAGACTGTTCCATAAGCAGAGGCAAGTTCCCCAGAAGTTCCTTTGGCGACCTCGAGCAGCACGCCGCCGCCAGCCACGCCGACGCCACGCGCGATGGTAACAGAAAACGACCAGAAACCCAGAAATGTGCCGGCGCGCCCACGCGGGCTCATGTCCATCATCATGCCCAACGTGCCGATGTTCCATGCGCCCAAGCCCAAACCCAACAGCAGCAGCGAGGGCAGCACCAAGGCTTGCATGGTCAGCAACGAAGACGCGGACAAGCTTAGATAAGCCGCCGCCAACACAGCCAGCCCCAGCATCGAGGCATGGCTATGCGTGAAGCGCGCTGTACTGCGCATCAACACGAGTGTGCCAAAGGAGCTTAGGATGGCGGCTGTGCCCCAGTAGGCTGAGTAGCGGTTGGTCTGGCTGGCTTCAATCCCGAAGACTTGCCCGGCGAAGGGTTCAAGCACCGAATCCTGGAAGAACGCAAAGAGCATCGACATGGTCAGATAGAGCAGAAAATGCCGCAAAGGCGGGCTGCGCCAGACCACCGACAGATCGGCGCGCAGGCTGCTCTGCGGGTTGTCATGCGCCGGGGCGGGCACAGCGGTCCTGCGGCGTTCTTCGCCCAGCATGGATACGATCCACAAGAGGCACAATGCCGCTGCCGCCACCAGAAACAAGGTCAACAAGGCATCGGCGCTGTATCCGAGCTCTGCGCCTGCTTGCTCTGGCAGCAGCACACTGAAGAATATGCCGCTAACCGCAAAGCCAATCAACAAAAAGGTCCATACCAAGCCGACAGCGCGCCCTCGCTGGTGCTGCGCGGCACGATCATATATCAATGCCAGGAAGGTGCTGCCAGATATGGCGTTGCCCAGGCTGAAGAGCAGAAAGCTGACAGCCAGCGCCAGCCATAGCGCCGGCGCCACCGGCTCTCCCACCGACCGTACCAACTGCGAGGTGACAAAGCCCAGCGCCAAAGTGCTCAGCACCATCATCGCCCGTCCCAGCCATATCCAGAACAAGCGCCGGTATCCGCCAATCGTATGCGTATCCGACCAGCGACCCGCCAGTACGCCCAGGGGCGCCAGGAAATAACGCAAACCTGTCAACAAACCGACCAGCGCCGCGCTGAAGCCCAAGTCTGCGACCATGACGCGGTTCCAGACGCCGGTGGTCAACACATCGGCCATGCCCGATCCCAAATGGAAAAGAGCAATCTTCGCGTTGCGACCTACGGACAAATGCGGGGGTTGGGAGTTTGTCATCGGTGATTATGCACAGCTTGAGAGGTTATGCTGATTGGGCAATCGTAGGGCTTTCAATCAAGAGCGTCAAGTGGCGATTGCCCCAGACACAGCCGTCAAGCCGAAATCTTTGCCTGCCTTTCGCTTGCGCGTCTATGCTATACTACAGGCAATGCGATACATCACAAAGCGAGGCTACAATGTTTCAACATCGCCCCTTCAAGAAAATCGTCATACCCACAGATGGCTCTGCCTGGAGCGAGCGGGCCGTACCCTACGCCGTCGACTTCGCAAGGATCGGCGGGGGCGAGGTGATTCTCTTGCATGTTTTTACACCGCCTATGCACGAATTTGTCGATTCGCTCGCCATCGCAGGCGAGTATGAGCTGGCGAACCGCATCCGTGAAGAGATCAAACAGCATTTGCTCAACCTGCGCAATGAAATACGCGAGGAGGGCGTGAGCTGCCGTCTGCATATCATAGATGCGGTGGGCGTGGCGCAGCATGTCATCGAATACATCGAAGAAGAAGCAGCCGATTTGGTCGTCATGACGACGCATGGACACTCGGGCTTGGTGCGGCTGGTTTTTGGCAGCGTCGCCAACAAGGTCATGCACGATGTGAATGTGCCGGTGCTGGTGATCCGCCCCGACCTCGAATAGTCGCGTTGATTTCGTCAAAGGGCGGCTGGCAGCGGGCGATCATCTGCCGCAATTCAGCCACCGCCCGCCACGCCGCAGCTCGCTCTTCTGGGGCGATCGCAAGCTGCGCGAATTCGTCTTCATCCAACAGCAGCACGCGCCCATCGGGATAGACAAACAGGTCGAGGCAGAGGTCGTCGGCCACGATTTGTTCGCCTGCCAAGCTCGGTGGCCGGGTGATATTACAATACCAGCCTTTCAACGCGCCGCTGTGCGCATCGCCAACGCGGAAGATGTTGTACCAGCGCCCGATAAAAAACCACTCGCGGAAGTGGTCGCCCCTGCGCAACTGGATATAGCCCAGGTCGCGGTCTGCCAATTCAAATGTGGCATCGATACATACAAACTCCGCTGTCTGCTGGTGGAGGAAACCGCTATAGCGCAGTGTCTCCTGGCTGGCGGCGTCGCGTTTGATGATGGTGAAAGGGCGAGCCCGCCCGATTGTGTGCACCAGCAGCAGCAGCCCGCCGCCCAGCTCGATTTCCGCCTGCTCTGCGAGCATGACATTGCTGATTCCGCGCGCCGGACCCAGCGGCAAAGTCTCGTTGCGCAGCGCATATTGCAATCCGCGCGTCGTGATGCCAGTCGCCGCGCCCTGCAGCGGGATGAGCGAGACCGTATCGTCAACCGCGCCGATAATTTGATGAACGCCTGCTGGCAGCAAGCGGATTACCTGCGCGCCATCGACCAGCTCGATGCGCATGGACGCCAGCATTGGCAGTGTCAAAAGCAGGATATTCGCCAAGGTCTGATCGAAGCGACCGCCCAAGCCACCCAAAATCGTGACCGACTGCACGCCCCGCTCGTGGCAGAGGTGCAGCGCCAATTCCAAATCGGTTTCATCTTTCTCGGGCGGATGCTGGATGATCTGCGCGCCAGCCGCTCCGAACGCAACGACATCAAGCGCGCTCAGCGAATCCATATCGCCGATGATGATCTGTGGCTGAAGCCCAAGCGCACGGGCATGCAGCGCGCCGCCATCTGCGCAGACTATGGTTGCAGAGCGCTGTGTGGCCAAGACGCGCCGTACCGCTTCGCCCGGCGTAAAGATGCCGTTGGCAAAGAGCAGCGCCGATGATTGCCACTGCGGTCCTGTCATCGAACTAGGCTTTCCAACTCTGTTCCACGCGCCGACTCTATATGGCTTTACGGCTGATTTCAAACGCTTCACCCAGAATTAGCGCACAACGGAGGGCGAGTCATCCCCCCGCCCCTACCAGCCTGCAAATTAGCATAGCAGCGCCCTTTTCGTATGACTGACTTGGTCTTGCTTCTGTGGCAATAGCGGCGCTTCCCCCTGTGCCGCCGCGCTGAAACCACTATAGTATGCTGGACAGGGACGAAGAGAGGCCTGCCTATGGCTGTCGATGCGATTAGCCTGGAAGTGTTCAAGAATCTGTTTGCAGCTGTCGCCGAAGAAATGGGGGTGACCTTGCAGCGCGCCAGCTTCAGCCCCAATATCCGCGAGCGCCTCGATTTCAGTTGCGCCGTCTTTGACGCCCAGGCGCGCATGATCGCCCAGGCGGCGCATATTCCCGTGCATCTGGGCAGCATGCCCGCCTCGGTAGCTGCGGCTGTCGCAGCCTTTGATGAATTCCATCCGGGCGATGTCGTCGTGCTCAACGACCCCTATCATGGCGGCACGCACCTGCCCGATATCACCATGATTTCGCCGGTGTTCGCCGGTGGCGAGCTGTGTTATTTCGTTGCCAGCCGCGCGCACCATGCCGATGTCGGCGGGATGACGCCAGGCTCTTCGCCCCAAAGCACCGAGCTATATCAAGAGGGCTTGATTATCCCGCCTGTGAAGCTGCGGCTAAGTGGCTGGCTGAACGAAGGCGCGCTGGCGTTGCTGGTTGCCAACAGCCGCAACCCAGAGGAGCGCATCGGCGATATTGAAGCGCAACTGGCCGCGCAGCGAGTCGGCGAAAGTCGACTCTGCGACCTGATGATCGAGCAAGGGGTGGAGGCGACTGCCGAACATGCGGCCGCCTTGCTGGATTACTCGCGGCGCATGATGCAGACGGTGATCGCGCGCCTGCCCGATGGCGTGTATTGCTATGCAGACGGCATGGAAGGCGATGGGCAAGCAGAATTTGCTATCCCGATTCGCGTGCGCATCGAGGTCGCGGGCGAGTCGATGCGTGTGGATTTCAGCGGCAGCGCTCTCCAGGTAGCTGGCAATGTCAACGCCGTGCCGGCCATCGTGCGCTCCGCCACCTGGTATTGCGCGCGGCTGTTGGCGGACGAGGACATCCCGGTTAATGCTGGCTGCTTCCAGCCTGTCGAGGTCATCGTCGAAGCGGGCAGCCTGCTCGATCCGCATTTTCCCGCGGCAGTCGTGCTGGGCAATACAGAAACCAGCCAGCGCATCGTGGATGTCGTGCTGGGCGCCTTGGGCAAAGCGCTGCCAGACAGGCTGCCCGCGGCCTCGCAAGGCACGATGAATAACTTCACTGTCGGCGGCTGGGACGGCAGCGGGCAATTTGTCTATTACGAGACTTTGGGCGGCGGTCATGGAGCGTCGCGGCTTGGCGCGGGATTATCCGGGCGGCATTGCCACATGTCCAACACATTGAACACGCCGGTCGAGGCGCTGGAATACAGCCTGCCCATGCGCGTGTGGCGTTATCAACTGCGAGAAGGCAGCGGCGGAACGGGCCTACACAGCGGGGGCGATGGCATCCTGCGCGAATATGAAATGCTTGTGCCGGTGACCGTCACCATCAATGCCGAGCGGCGGCGGAAAGCGCCTTATGGCCTGCGTGGCGGGGCGGACGGCGCTTGTGGAATCAATACGTTGATTATGGACGGACACAGCCGGGTTGTCAGTGGCAAGCATAGCGCGCAGCTGCAGCCAGGCGATCGCGTCATCGTCGAGACGCCGGGCGGTGGCGGCTGGGGAAGCTAACCCCCCGAAAGCCGCGCGTAGGGGCGAGGCGGCGACTCACCCGCTTTGTCCACCCTCCCTGTCCTGACGGCTGAGGACCGGACAGTTTTTTCTACCCCATCCCCGGCCCTTCCCCATATCAATGGAGAAGGGGGACTCGTCGAGAAACCAGTGCAACACTTGCTAATCTGCAAGAAATTGAGCAGCAGATTTCATTTTCTCTGAATGCGCTCCCCCTCCCTGATGCTTCGGGGAGAGGGTTGGGGGGTGGGGTAGACCCTCACATGCGCTCCCTTGGAAACCTGTCCTGTCCTCAGAATGCTTCGGGCTGGGCTATGCGCTTATATGGGGGCGGGTTACTCCACATCCAGGTGATAACGTTCATCGCCGACATCGGCTTGCAGTTGGTGCATCTCGGCTTTGAGCGCAGCCACCAGGTCGGCATTGGCGGGGTCGTGCACGATGTTGTTCAGCTCGTATGGGTCGGTCTCCAGGTCGAACAGTTCCCATTCGGGCGTGAAGGTGCCAGCCAGGCTGCCGGCGGTTTCCAGCGGGTCGGCATAATAATAGATCAGCTTGTGGCGGCGCGTGCGGATGCCGTAATGCGCATAAACATTGTGATGCGTGCGGTGCATCCAATAGCGATAATACATGGACTCGCGCCAGTCGCTGATTGTCTCTCCGCGCAGCAGCGGCGCAAAACTGCGTCCCTGCATCTCCGCTTGTGGTGGCAATCCCGCCAGCTCCAGGTAGGTCGGCGCAAAGTCGACATTCAGCACCATATCCGCATTGACTGTCCCCGCTTTTATGCCGCGTGGAAAGCGCGTGATATAGGGCATCTTCAGCGATTCTTCGTACATGAAGCGCTTGTCATACCAGCCATGATCGCCCAGGAAGAAGCCTTGATCGGAGGTATAGACGACCAATGTATTTTCGGCCAGGCCTGCGTCGTCCAGGTAATCGAGCAGACGCCCGACATTGTCATCGATGCTGGCGACCACGCGCAGATAATCTTTGATGTAGCGCTGATATGCCCATTTGCGCAATGCCATCTCTGGCAGGTCGCGCGGGATTTCGGTTTTGAGGTCCAGGGGCTGATTGTGCGTGCCCAGACGCATTTCGGCGGCTTCGGCAGCGGCGGCGCGGTTGGCATAATCATCATAGAGCGTGTCTGGCTCGGGGATGTCTTCGTTCAGGTACAGGCCCGCATGTTTTTCGTCAGGCTCCCAATGGCGGTGCGGCGCTTTGTGATGGCACATCAGGAAGAAGGGCCGCTCGGCATCGCGCTGCTGCAAGAAGTCCAGGCTCATATCGGTGATGAGGTCGGTTACATAGCCATGCACAGACTCGCGGCGCGAACCAGCGCCATCTTTGAAGATGAATGTGGGGTTGTGATATAGCCCCTGCCCCGGCAGCACCGCCCAATCATCAAAGCCGCTGGGTTCGTGCGCTGCGCCCTGGCCAAGATGCCACTTGCCAAAGATGCCCGTCTGATAGCCGTTTGCTTGCAGGTCTTTGACGAAGGTGGGCAGCGTGTTGTCCATGTGTGTGCTGAGTGTGGTGACGCCGTTGATGTGATTGTAGGTGCCAGTCAAGATGGCGGCGCGGCTGGGCGTGCAGATGGAATTGGTGCAAAAGCAGTTGTCGAAGCGCATGCCTTCGTCGGCGATGCGATCGAGGTTGGGCGTCTGGTTGATGCGGCTGCCATAACAGGACAGCGCGTGCGCGGCATGGTCATCGGACATGATGAACAGGATGTTGGGACGTTGGTCGGGCATTGGGTTTGGGTTTCCCTTACTGTCATGAATAGTCGCGGATATGTTGACGGTGGTTGGCAAGCGCCGGCTAGGGCTGGTCATCTGTCCAGCGGCGAAAAACAATGCCCTCGCTGCCGCTGCGCTTGAGCAGATCCAGTCGGTCGGGGTGATTGTTAAATCGCATGGCTAAATCCCAACCAATATCGTCAGGCGCTTCTTCCCCGTCCATGGTTTCCACATAGATGGTGCCATCAAAGATATCGCCCTGGAGAATGACGCGAAAACTCTCGCTGGGGCGGCGGTATTCGACGGCGGTCGGATAGACGGTTTTGGGCGGGTCCGCCTGCCAATGCGCCTTGATATATTCGATAAGCGGCCGGCATAACTCGCCCGCAACATAACATAGCGGCGGGCTGTCGGGGTCGTCGCCATAGAAGGCAATAGCGCTACTAGCAGCATCTTCTGCTTCCACAAGCGCGAAGGCGATGTTGGCCGCCTTTGCCCCACCCCGCGCTTCTATGGCAGATTCAAAATCACGCCGTGTAAACCTGCTGCCCATCTTGCCCTCCAGTGGCCGATGCCCCCTAACCTGCCAACGACTACTCAATAGCTGCCTGGAACTCAGTTCTTGATTGGCGAGATTATCACAGTAGCTGGGCAAAAGCGAACCCGACACCTGCGCGCGCAGCCTAACCAAGATACGGATGATCCGCCGCCAGCAGCCCCGCTTGCTGCAACGCCGCCCAGAAGGCGTCGGGGATCTCAACACTTCATACGGTTATTCTACGGTTATTCCACGAAGAAACCGACGAATTTCCACCAGAGGAATCGCCTGGCATTCTTTTCTGACGCAGATATCCAAGAGATAAATTGAGTTGCTTGCCTCGTAATAGATAACTCGGAAGCCCTTTCTTTTGCCGGAATCTCCTGAGGAATTAGCCCGGCGGACGCGAAATACAGGAGCGCCACCCACACCCTGAAGCCGTTTAGCATTGTGCAGATGACCTGTTTCCAGATCATCCGCTAGCTTCTCGATGTCTTCAATTACTTTTCGATATCGGCGGGAAAGGCGCTTGACTTGCGCTTTGAACTCATTTGTCCACAGGATTGCCTTCGACATCGGCATCCAACTCGCGGCGCAATTCTTCCAAGCCTTCTCTCACTGGCTGCACATCGCCGTTTCTCATCTGCGTAATACTCCGCCGTAAGCTGGCAATATAGGCACGCTCGGAGTTTCTATCGTCAGGTTTTTCCTGTCGGGCAGCTTGCTTCGGCGCAGAAAATGGCTGTGAATCGGCAGACAAAACATTTTCGCCGCGTTTTGCATAAGAAGTGGAGGGAGAGCTTTTGCCTGGGGACTGCGCCTCGGCGCTTTGATTGAATTTTGCTGTCGCAGTCATCTGGCCAATACCTCGGCTATGCTGGTTGGTTTAGTATGGACTATCTTGTGTCAGGATAAACTAACATATCGAGCGTCCAATCGCAACATCAGACATGTGCATGAAGTCGATGATGCGCGCGCAGCCTAGCCAATATACGGATGATCCCCCGCCAGCAGCCCTGCTTGCTGCAACGCCACCCAGAAGGCACCGGGGATCTCAACGGACATGGCATCGACATTGGTCTTGACGCGCTGCGGCTTGCTGGTGCTCAAGGCCAGCGACACGATGCCCGGATGCGAACGCCCAAACTGGATGCAGACTTCGGCTGGTGTTTGCCCGTGCTGCTGGCAGAGCGCAAAGAATCGCTCGCGCCAGGCGAACTTCTCGGCATGCTGCGGATTGTTCTGGTCGAGCTTGACATAATTGAAGAACTCGCCGCCGGTCAAGAAGCCAGCGTTGAAGACCGCCGAATTGATAATCGCCACGCCCTTGGCATGCAGCGAATCCATGAAGGCCAGCAAATCGGCCGGATGCGAATACAGGGTGTAGCTGTTGGCGAACATGACCCAATCCAGCTCGACCTGGGCGTCGATCTCTTGTATCGACCGCCAGTTTTTTGCGCCAACGCCGATTCCTTTTGCCGCGCCCTCGGCTTTGAGCTCGCGCAAGGCGGCATAGGCAGCCAGGATATCGTCAAAACGCCGTTTGCGGTCGTCTGGCGATGCGGCTGCGTCCAAGTATTCGTCTGGGTCATGCACAGAAATCAACTGCGTGCTGTAATCGCCACCGAGCAGCTCCAGCCCCTGCTCGAAGCACTGGCGCATGCCCGTGTAGCTGATGTCCTGGACGGCGTCGTGCTGCAGCCCGAACCATGCGCCGGGCTCAAAGGTGGGTTCTGGCGTTTGCAAGGGCGCGCGCAGCCAGGCCAGCTTGTTGCTGATGATGACTTCGTCGTCGGCTACACCCAATTCGCGCAGGCAATTGCCCATGACCTCCAGCGCCAAGCCCGCGCCATATTTGCCCGCCGAGTCGATGACGACCGGTTTGGGCAGATGCGCAACTATGGCGCGCATGACCGCCAGTTTGGATTCGTCGCTGAATACCTGGAAGAGATTGCCCAGCGCAGTTGAACCAAAGATGAGCGGCGGCGTCATCAATCCCGTGTTGCCGAATGGTACTTGCTGCATCCTGAGTCTCCTTATGGCTCAAAGCGTTATTGTGATGTCCTTTGAACAAGAGCGCAAGTGGCCTCGCCCAGAGACCCAAAAGCGGGAAGGCTATCAAAAATAGGGCTCCACAAGGATTTTGCTTTGCCCCGGGCTCAGTCCTGTTCAACGAGACGTTCCACCAGACCGGCTATGCCTAGAGCTGGCACGCGATAAATCTTGTAGCTTCTGTCCGAGGTTTCCTTCTGCATCGTCAGTTCCCGCCCCGTGGGGAACAACTCGCGCAATTGTGATGAGACCACTTCATCGTCGTCCAGATGATAGAGGAACAGCAAATCCCGCCCCGGGTCCAGTTGATATTTGTCCTCCCGCACCAGCGCTTGATGCAAGAACGGCGAGAAATTGTTCAAATCGACCGTATTTGGCCATGTCAGCTCGCCAGCTTCAGTGGCGATGCCGCGATGATGCCAATGATAGCTGCGCGGTATCACGAAGGCGTTGCCATAGGCGCCGTCGCTTTCGGCAAAACCGCGCAATGTCCTGCCGGCATGGCGATAGAAATAATAGTTGCTTGCATTGTAGTTCTCGGAAAAGCGATCAAAATACAATTCAGCATTGCGGTGATTGGCGAGGAGGACCAAGCTCGCGCAGAGCATGACAGCCAGGATGGGTCCGACAGGCCGGTGGAAATCGCACATGATGCGCCGGGCGATGATCGCAAGCGGAAATGCCGCCAGCAAATACACAAATGGAATGACTCCGCTGGCGCGGGTATTGGCGGGATTCTCGGCGGGAAAACTGAGAGCGAGAGCCGTTGGCAAGAGCATGATAAAGACTGCGAGGGGAATGAGCCACAGCGCAGGATCGCGAGATATCAGCATGCGCGCCAGCCAGGCCGCCAGCCCCACAATCAGCAAAGCGCCAGTGAAAACATCCAGCGCCGGTTCATAGGGCATGTTGTGCACCCAATTGCCATCGCCTTGCCAATTGAACATCAGCAGCGCATCGCGGATGTTCGTCAAGAGAGCGGCAATATCAACCTCGAAGAGGCCACCCCAATCCTGAGCAGTCACCTCGTGGCCGGCGGTGCGGGTCACCGCGCGACTCCAAAACGCATCCGGAGATTCAATCGAAAAATGAAACAAGGGCAAGAAGACCATAAACGATACGAATACCAGGACCGAAAGATTCGCGAGATGCCCCAGCCGCTCGCGCCACGATACCCGGCAGATCAACAGCGCAATCGCCACGCCTCCCACGATTAGGACCGGCAGCATCCGCACCGCGGTATAGGTGTACAAGCCAAAGCCAAGCACGAGGCCTGCTTTGACATAATCACTGCGGCGATTGTGCCGCAACGCCCGCGCCAGATAAATCATCAGCAGCGCGGCGACCATTGGCGTCGGCGCGATCCTCCAGCCGAGCCGGCTGATGAGCGCATGCCAAAAACTCGCGGCGACCAGGCCGGCCAGCAGCGCCCCCGTCCAAAAGCCGAGCCTGCGCCGCTCCCAGCCCACTACCTCAAGGCCAAACGCGAAGAAAACCGGCAGAGAAAGCAGCCCGAAGGCAGAAGAAACAAACTTTAATGTGAAGTGATCAAAACCGAAACCGGGCAGTTGCGCAATCAGAGCGGTCAAATAATAAAAGGCGGTTTCGCGCCCACCGTGGGAGAAGAATATCGCATGTTCGCCCATGAACAAGGAATGGGTATCGTGAATATCCACGACATGGTCGTTCACCATTTCAGAGGGAATGGCATCAAGCTGCGCGAATCGAAATGCCGCGCCCAGAATCATGATCGAGACCATGGCGATGACGACCCAGACATTGTCGCGCCACCTGACACTGTGCAGGGCGCGCGCCCGCTGACGAGCCCAGGCAAAGAGATCCCAACCCAAGGGCGCAAAAACCCAAGCCCACAGCAAGGCGCTGAGCAGCCACAACAGGATAATCGGCGGCTCAATGCGATTGCCGCTGGTATTCGACCAAACTACCGCGCTGGAAAACGCCGCCAGGAGCAATAGCGCAACCCGCGTGGGCGGGAGCTTGCGCCACAAAGCCCAGTCCAGCCGCTTGACCCAAGGCAGACTTTGTTGAGGTTCTGCAACAGCGCCAGCAGGCTCGGGCGCTTTAATCCAGTCAGCCAGGCGAGGCTGCGCTGAGAACCGCCTGCGCAACAGCCAGCAAGAGATGTCGATAAATATCCATAAGAAAGCAGCCAGCGCGAATCTTCCCAGCGACAGGCCAGCCATGCCCACGCTCGCTTCGCTGTCCGCCGACATGGCCGTGAACAGCAGCGCCGCTCCTGACAGTCCAATCAGCAGCGAGATCCCGCGCGCGAGCCAGCGAGCTCTCCCCAGCCGGTCCTGCCGCAGCCACCAGGCCACAAGCTTCGCCCGGTTGTCATAAAGTTCCGCCAGCAACCAAATGAAGAATGCCAGCCACAGCCAAGGCGCGCCGAGATCGAGCGCATTTTCTTTTGTCTTGTATACGCCGGCCGGACCCCGCAACAGGGAGTTTCCAACGACAGCGCAAATCGTGGCGACCAGATAGAGCAACAACGTGATTCGCGGTATGAGAAAACGTCTGGCGGTTGGCAGGCCGACTTGAAAACGCACCATGATGACGCGGGAATCGGCTTGGTTGACGATCTTGATGGAGTTAGGGCTAGCGCTCATTCATCCCGCTTCATGCTATTCTGGTCATCCACCTGTTGAGCCTGCCCGCCGCTTGACAAACGAACCCCCGACACTATAAAGTTTCCGTGCAGGCTGATAAGTGCGTATATTGATACACTTGCATGCGAGTAATAACAACTTCCATTTCGCCACAGAAATCGCCAAATCAACCCACCGGAGCAGACAAGATGACGCGAACGCAGTACGAACCAACCTGGGAGTCGCTGGCGCAATACGAAATCCCGCAATGGTACAAAGACGCCAAGTTCGGCATCTTCATCCACTGGGGACCCTACTGTGTGCCGGCATTTGGCAATGAATGGTATCCGCGCCGCATGTATTTGCAAGACGACCCCGCTTTTGAACATCACCGCAAGACCTGGGGCGAGCACACAGACTTCGGCTACAAAGACTTCATCCCCATGCTGACTGCCGAGAAATTTGACGCGGCGGAATGGGCGCAGCTGTTCAAAGACGCTGGCGCGCGCTTTGTCATGCCGGTCGCCGAACATCACGATGGCTTCCCCATGTACGACAGCGAGCTCACCGACTGGTGCGCCGCCAAGCTGGGACCCAAGCGCGATATCTGTGGCGAGCTGGCGGATGCCGTGCGGGCGCAGGATATGGTCTTCGCTGTTTCATCGCATCGCGCCGAGCACTGGTGGTTCTTTGATGGCGGGCGAGGATTCCCGTCCGATGTGCAGGATCCCGCCAATGACGGCTTGTACGGACCCGCCGTGGAAGCCTCAAAAGACAAGACCAACCGCGCCGAGTGGAAGCAAAAAGACTGGACGCCGCGCCCCGATGCCAAGTTTCTGGAAGATTGGCTGGCGCGCTGCTGCGAGCTGGTGGACAAGTATCGGCCGCAGGTCGTTTGGTTCGACTGGTGGATCGAGCAAATCGTCTTCGAGCCCTACTTGCAGCGCTTCGCCGCCCATTATTACAATCGTGGCGAAGAATGGGGGCTGGGCGTTGCCATCAATCACAAATATGACTCCTACCCCGAGGGCGTGGCCGTCTTTGATATCGAACGCGGACAGCTGAGCGACATCCGCAAGTTCTTCTGGCAGAACGACACATCGGTCTCCAAGAACAGCTGGGGCTACATCGAAGACCACGATTACAAGCAGACGGGCGATCTAATCGCCGACCTGGTCGATATCGTCAGCAAGAACGGGGCGCTGCTGCTGAATGTGGGTCCGCGCGCCGATGGCACCATCCCCGAGACAGAACAGCGGATGCTGCGCGAGATGGGTCAATGGCTGGCGGTGCATGGCGAAGGCATCTATGACACCCGCCCCTGGCGCATTTTTGGCGAAGGACCGACTCCCGTGCCCGAAGGCGCATTCACCGATACCGCGCGGGAAGCCTTCACGCCGGCTGATATCCGCTTCACGCAGAAGGGCAATACGCTTTATGCTTTCCTGCTGGCGTATCCACAAGATCAGGCGCGTATCGAATCGCTGGGCAGTGGCGAGGTAGCTGTAACAGACGTGCGCATGCTGGGCAGCGACGAAACCATCCGTTGGTCGCAGGATGCCGGCGGCTTGAGCCTGTCTGCCCCGCCCCAACAGTCCAAGCAGGCTGTCTGCGCCTATGCGATTGAGCTGAAGTGAGCGCATGGACGCGGATGGGCAGCGAAGTCGGCGGATAAGCCGGGAGCAATAGAGCAAGCCGCGCTAAATGCTAGCCGGTCAAACCCGAACACGGACAGGGCCAGCTATCAACCACGAACCGTGGCTGGCTGGCTATGCGCGCATCGCCCAGACAGGCTCGTTGCTTGTTCATCCAATCGCCCTAGCGCCGCCACATCCGCCGCAGTAGCGCCAGCACAACCAGCGCAAGCGCGCCCACGAGCGCCAGCTTGCCCCAGGGCGAAAGCTCTTCGGGTGCCGGCGTGTTGGAAACGATGCGGATCATGTGCGGCATATCTTTGTCGCTGTGCCGATACAGCACCAGCTGCGCCTCGAGATTGACCTCGTATTCGCCATCGCTCACCTCGACGCGATAGCCATCCGGGAACGGCAAGTTGGGCACAAAGAGCTCGGTTGGCTCGCTGATGGCGCTGTCGTGCCGGAAGCTGAATGTGAAGAGGCCGCGCTCCCGATCATAGCGCATGCGCTGTGGATCGCCCGCCACCTTCTGGGCATAGGGGCGCGCAATCGCCGCCAGCGCTCGTCCGCCCGAGTTGATATCGGCTGGGTCGGCTTGCTGGTCGCGGCTGAAGATGGACAAATCTTCGCCATTCCACTGGTCGCCGCGCTCATTACTGTTGTCGGGCGTGTAATTCCAGAGTGTGTAGCTGTAGAGATGGTCGTCCAGCGCCCGCAAGCTGTAATCCAGCGCCTGGGCCTGTCGCGAGAAATCGCCGCTTTTGAATGCGCTGCCGCCGTTCAGGTCGAATGGGATGCCCACTTCGCCAATCACGACAGGCAGTTCGCCCAGCGCGTCATCGGCATATTGGCGGAACTTGCCCAGCTCTTTGGACAGGTGGCTGCGGATCTGCGCCTCGCCCAGCAGCGGGCGCATGCTGAAGAAGTCGAAATTGAGCTGCGGATGAAAGCGACGGGTGAAGAGCGTAACACCATCATAGAAGTGCGGCGCATACACCAGTTTGTCGATCTGGTCATAGTTCGGCGGCGGACCCATGGGCTCGGCTTCGATAAAGATGAGCGCGTCGGGCATTTCGGCATGGATGGCGCTGGCAAAACGCTCGGCAAAAGGCTTCAGAAAATCAGCCAGAAAGTCGGCACGCGCGAAGTGCCCGGGGCGCAGCACGCGCGGCTGTCCGGCGCTGTCCACATCCCAGATGCCATGTGTCCGCCAGACATCATCGACCCCATCGCGCCAGACAGTCGCGCCCTGTGGATCGATGCGCGCTGGTTTGGTCTGCCCAGGCAGCCGGTCGACCAGCGGCAAGCCATAGTCCAGGCAGTCTTGCGCGAAGCCATTGGCGAGGAAGATCGCCTGCGCCGGCGTGGGCACGAGGCCCAGCTTGATGAGCGCATGATCGTTGCTGCGCAGGTCGGGCACGCCCAGCAAGCCGCCCGAAGGCTCGTTCATGCTGCCGAAGCCCAGCAGGTTGGGCAAGCCGCGCAAACGTCGCGCCAGCGCCGAATAAGCCGCGCAATAGTGACCTTGCAGAAAATCCTGGATATTCTGCCCATCCACTTGCAACTGCGGCGCAAATTCACGCCCGCCGAAGAAAAGTGTGAACATCGTGAAGCAAGCGTAACGAGCATAGTTGTTCGCCCACATCAACTGTGGGAAGCTATCGGGCTGCTTTTGATGCAACAGCGCCGCGCCCGTTTCGCTGAAGCGCTCGATATCCAGGCCAACCGACTCGAATGTCCAGGCCGGCGCGCCATCGCCACCGCAAAAACGACTCCACACATCCTGGTGCGGGTCGATGAAGACCAGCATATCGTGCGCGTGGGCTTTTTCCAGCACGGCAGCCAGATAATCAAGATAGGCTTCGTCGATACAGCCGGGACCTGCGTGCGCCAAAGCTTCCCAGGTTACGATAAAGCGCAGGAAGTCCAGCCCCCAATGCTTGAGCCGGGCGAAGTGCTCGTCGGCTTCCTCCAGCGGGAAGGGCCTGCCGATGAATGACACAGCGAGCGGGTCGTCCAGGCTCTCGGGCAGATGCGTGGCACCGGGCGGCTGGGCGGGCACTTTGCTCGCGCCGCTGAGGTTGACGCCATGCAAGATGCGCCGCCGGCCTGTCTCGTCAAGAAAAAAAAGTCCGTCCGCTGTGATGGGCATGGTCTGTCCCCGCCTGGTTGTCGCAAGCGGGCAGTATAGCATAGCCACTATCTTGCCTGTGAGGCGAAGAAGCGGGGCGAGCAGGAGTGTCTAAATCGCTGGATGGTTCTCTTTCTAATCCCACCCCAGCCCCTCCCCGACGAGTCAGAGAGGGGAGTCAAGGTATGTGCCTCCCCCTGGCCTGTCGGGGGGACCGAGGGGGGTCCATATCCAGCAAGTTCGCCACTCGCTGGCGGACCACTGTGTGCAGAACCGAGTTATTGAGCTATTCGTCGTGCACAGGCAGATGCTCGCCCAGCCAGCCGAGAAGCATGCGACTGGCCGCCGCATAATCACTGTCGAAGAGCCGCGTGCCATGCGCCCGCCCGGGCAAGATGCGGGCAGTCACATCGGCGCTGGCGCTGGCGAATAGTTGGCGCACGCTGTTGGCGCTGCCGCTGTCTCCATGCGCCGCGACCAGCAAGGCCGCGCGACCAGCCAAGCCTTCGGCCAAGGCAGATTCAGGTTTGGTGCCGCGGTAATCCAGTCCCGGCGACAGGGCGACCGCTCCGCGACAAATATCCTGTTGCGCACAGCTGATGATGGCGACATTCGCGCCGATGCTCGCGCCCAGCAGCGCCACACCAACATCGGAAACTCGGTCATGCGCCCTCAGCCAGGCCAGCCAGTCGCCGACATCGGCAATAGCGGCAGGCCAATCGCGCTCGCCAGCCGAGTCGCCATGACCGCGCATATCCACATTCAACACGGCATAACCAGCCGCGCGCAGATCGGGCAGCAGCGGCTCATAGGCCGAACGCCGGCTGTTGAGCATGTGCAGCGCGAGCACGACAGGAGCGCCCGAGTCGGCCGCGTGCCAATCGGCGACCAGCTGGATGCCATCGGCGCTTTGGCGGGTGATCGTCTCGGCTGCGTCTTGCGCCAATGCGGTCGCGCAGATGCAAATGAAGAGCAGCGAAATCAGAAGTGTGCGCATGATGTCTCCTATCTCAGAATAACCAAGTTAGTCGTGTGTATTTGCGAAGCTGCAAGAAATCAAGCATCAGAATTCAGCTTCTCTGAATGGCTCCCCCTCCCTGATGCTTCGGGGAGGGGGTTGGGGGGGTGGGGTAGAACCTGTGGCGGCGCGCGCTGCAAGTCCGTGAAGGGTATCCCTCTGTGCCTCTGTGCCTCTGTGGCAATTTTGCGCATAATTGTGTTTCAATTCTGCCACCGAGTTATTCCGAGTTCACAGCATATACCGAGTGAAGTTACACAGCCGGCCAAGGCCGATTCGGTCCCGCGCCAGGCAATGGGAAGCTGCCATCGTTTAGCAGCGCCTCGGTCCGCCAGCGCAGCATCTGCCATTCGCCTGGCATCAGCAGCTCGCTCATCGCCCGTGTATAGCTGTCGTTCGCATCCGCCAGCCGCCGACAGAAGCGCGCAAGATCATCCAGGATGGATTTTGGCAGGGCGCTGCCCGCGAAGTCCCAGATTACAGTGCGCAGTTTGTCGCTGGCGTTGAAGGTCAAGCCGTGGTCGATGCCCCACAAGTGACCATCGGCATCCAGCAAACAATGACCGCCTTTGCGATCGGCGTTGTTGGCGAGCGCATCGAAGGTCGCCATGCGCCGCAATTGCTCCAGCAAAGGCGCTTTGTCGAAGCTGTAATAATGTTCTTCGGGGTTGTGATCGATAAAAAGTTGCACAGAGCCCAGGCCGCGTGTGCCTTCGCGCAGCATGGTCGGCGGCACCAGTGGCCAGCCCAGCGCCTCGGCTGTCAGATATGCGGCAGTTTCTCGCTGGCAGAGCGTGCCATCGGGGAAATCCCACAGCGGGCGTTCGCCATCGCGGGGTTTGTAGATGGCCAGCAGCCGCAGACCGTCATGCACGATATTGACCAGAAATGTATAATTGCTGCCCCAGCGCATCAAGCCGACTTCATCGTCCATCTCGCCGTGGCGGATGGCTGCAATCGCTTCGTCCAGCGCGATGCAGACGGGCTCGTCCAGGGCGCGAGCGGTGTAGACGCGGCGGCTAGTCATGCCGGGATTCTAGCTGGATGCGGGCGCGGGGCGCAAATGCCCTTAGGCCAGCGCCAAGATGCCCACCAACGGACGATGATCGGTCAAGTCATCAAAAGGCAGGTTGCTTTGGATGTGGCAGCTGATGACAGCGAATTGCCCAGCCGGGTCGTGCAGCAAGATGTGGTCGATCAGAATGCGATGCTGTTGATGCGTCCACTGCTGGCCGCGCCGGTTTTCTGGCGAAAGCAGCCGGAAGTGTCGCTGCAGGGCTTCCATTTCTGGGGCGTCGGGCTGGGCATTGAAGTCGCCAGCCAGCAAGATAGCCCGTTCTGGCGCTTCGTTGCTGCGGTCGGCTGCCTTCAATTCATCGATGACATGCAAGATTTCACTAACCTGTGCCTGGCGCATTTGCGAGGCGGTGCGCGACCGTTCGTAGCCCATATCACGCCGATCTTCGCCGATCAGCACACCCAGATGCGTGTTGAGAAAATACAGGGGCACGCCCCGATAGCGCAAGGACGCCACCATCAGGTTGCGCGGCTGGGTATCGCGGTTGCCGGTGCTATAGAGTGTAGCGCGGCTGATGGTGGCTTGACGCGACCAGCCAGGCGCGCCATGACAATCGCCCACCTCGGGATAACTGCCCCAGGGCCAGGCTTCGAGCGGCAGGTTGGTTACGATAGCGTTGCCTTCGGCTGCGGAGCGCATATCGCGGTAGGCGGGACGATCCCACAAATTGGGGTGCGGGTGCGCGCGCATGGTTACTTCTGGCGCAAAAGCCGCGAGGTAAGATTCGCCCAACAACTGCGCCAGCTTCCAACCGACATCGCGGCAACGGTCGCGGTGCACAGCCTGGCCCGATTCTTGCAGAGCGATGACGGTCGGCTGACGCGGATTGATGACTTGCTTCAGCGTGCTGAAAGTATCTGATGCGAGCTTGTGGTGATCGTGCGGCGCTGGACGCATCCCGCGCGCGCCACCGATGTTAAATGTCACAACCTGCAGCATTGGCGCGTCCCGTTTTGGCCGGAGCGGCGGTATTGTATCATAGTTATGGCGCGTTTCCAGAGTGCGCGCAGAAAGGCCAGGGCAATCGCACAAACATCTTTACCACCGAGCGCGCCGAGCAAAAGATGAGTACACCGAGAGTTTGATAACAGCCCTACGAATAAAAGCTGGGCTTTGTGCAATTGCGGCGCTGATGACTGACTTTACGATGGAAAAAGTTTCCGAGACAAACCTATTTTCGGCATGCTGATACCATCATCACAGTGCAAAATCATCGCTTCCCCCCTCTGTGCACTCAAAATATCCTCGGTAAACTCGGTGCTTAAGTTTTCGCGACTAAACCCTTGCCCAAGCATGCATAATAATGCGACTGCCCTATGCAGAAAGGCAAATGCGTTTGACAGCACAAACAGCCCTCATCCTCATTGATGTGCAGCTGGGCTTGGACGATGCGCGTCTGGGCGCGCGCAGCAACCCGGCGGCCGAGCAAAATATGGCGCGATTGCTGCAGGCGTGGCGGCGTCTGGCCCGACCAATCTTCCACATCCAGCACATGTCCACCGAGCCGAATTCGCCCTTGCGCGCCGAACTGCCGGGCAATTGCATCAAGCCCGAAGTCGCGCCTTTGCCTGGCGAGCCGATCATCCAAAAGCAGGTCAACTGCGCGTTCATCGGCACCGACCTGCAAGAGCGCTTGCAAGCCCAAGGCATTCAATCGCTGCTATTCGTCGGCTTGACAGCAGAGCACTGCGTCTCGACCAGCGCGCGGGTCGCGGGTGATCTGGGTTACGAGGTAGTTGTCGCTGCCGATGCCACTGCCTCGCACGAGTGCTTCAGCTACGATGGGGCGCACATTCCCGCCGAGACAGTCCAGGCGGTGGCGCTGGCCAACCTGCATCGCGAATTCGCCACTGTGCGCATGACCGCCGATATCTTGGGGAACTTGTCGAATTCCGCAAGCATGCAGAGGCAGCACAGTCCGCGACCCGCCGACCATTCTGCGTGTGAAATGCCTCCCCCAGACACGTCGGGGGGAGCGAGGGGGGTTGCCACAGCTGCCTGCGAAACATGAAGATCGCGCTGATTTCGTCCCTGTACCGCTGCGAACGGCACCTGCCGACTTATTCGGCGGCGCTCTTCGGCTTTGCCAAACGCATCAGTCAAGCGGGCTTGGCTGTGCACTATCTGCCCATCGTCAACGATGCCAGCCAAGTCGAGCGCGAGCAAATCGACAAGCTGGCGCGCGCCATCAACGCCGCGTATCTCGGGCGCATGACACCGCAGTATGTCCCGCGCGAATCGCTCTATGCCAGCTGGAACCGCGGCTTGGCCCACAGCGATGCCGAAGGCTTCAGTTTCTGGAATGCCGACGACATCCGCGTTGCCGACGCCTTCCTGGCCGGCTTTCGCGCTCTGCAAGACGGCGCAGACCTGGTCGACTTCGACTTTATGCGCGTGGCGACTGTCCGGCGCATGGGTCTCTTGCCGCGCACAGAGCGCCTGCTGGTGCCCTGCATGTACGATCCAGCCCGTTTCAGCCGCCGCAATGGAATCGGTCCCTTCTTCATGGCGCGCCGATCGCTCTACGAGGCGGTCGGTCCATTCGACGCCAACTTCCACATCGCCGGCGATACCGAATGGGTGTCCCGCGCTTTTCATATCAGCCGGTTTCAGCGCATCCCCAGCAGCGGCGGCGACTTTGTCGTGCATGGCGAAAACCTCAGCAATACCGGCAGCGATCGCGAAGATATTGAAGTCAACATCATTCACATGCGCCGCGGCAACTGGCGCGAGCTGCGTCCTGCCGATCCCGATGCCATGCGCAGCGCCTGGCAGATGTGGGGGCGTCAAGGCCAGCTTACCCTGCCAGCCGAGCAGGCAGAATACCTTTGGGGCGCGGGCGCAAACACGCGCTGGCGACGTTATCGGCGCGAACGGCGGCAACCTCCGTGGCTGAGGCGGCTGCGTCTGGCGCTGGCTGCGCGGGGCTGGCTGCACAGCGAAGAATGGGCGGCGGCGCGGCGCGAGATAGCACAATCATGACGCGCTCTCGCCTGGCTGGTCTTGCCCCGCTGCTGTGCCTGTTGCTGCCGTTGCTCTTCTATCATCAACTGGCTTTCAGCCGCATGATTTTCGCCCGGGGCGATGCCTTCAATTATTTCTATCCCTATTGGGATGCGCGCAATGCCGCCTTTCGCCAGGGTGAACTGCCCTTGTGGACGACCGACCTGTTCATGGGCGCGCCCTTGCTGGCCAATCCACAGATCGGCGTCTATTACCCGCCCAACTGGCTGACCGCCCCTTTGCGCGCGCCGGCTGCCATGACCTTCAGCATCCTTCTGCACATTGCGCTGGCGGGCCTGGGCATGATGTTCCTGTATCGCACGGTGCAGAGCCGCTCGCCCCTGGCCGCCTTGACGGCCGGCGCTGTCTATGCCTTCGGTGGCGTGCTGGCTGCCCATGTCGAGCAGATCAATCAACTGCAAGGCTTGGCTTGGATGCCCATTTTGTTCGCGCTGTATCACCGCCTGCTAACGTGCAACCAGCCCCTGCGCGGCCTCTTGTTGCTGGCGGCTGCCTGGGCGCTGCAGATCTTCAGTGGGCACACACAGACTGTCTTCATCAGTGGCATCGGCTTGCTGGTATATGCTTCGACGCAGGCCGGTCGCGGGCGCAGGGAACTGCTGAAGGGGCTGCTGTGGCTGGCGAGTTCTTTTGCGCTGGCGCTGGCATTGGCAAGCCCCCAGCTGCTGCCCAGCCTCGAATTGATGGGCATGTCCAATCGCGGCGGCGGCTTCGGCTTGCAAGCGGCGACCGCTTTCTCCCTGCCGCCCAGCCTCTTGGGCAGGTCGCTGCTGCCCAGCTATGACGGGCAGCTCTTCGGCGAATATGTGGCGTATAGCGGCGTTATCGGCTTGGGGCTGGCGCTGCTGGCGGCGCGCAGACGTTGCTGTTGGCTGCTGCTGGCGGGCATCGGCCTGGCTTTGGCGCTGGGGCGGCACAATCCGCTCTATCTGCTGCTGGGCGAGCTGCCGGGCTTCGACCTGTTTCGTGTGCCCGCGCGATTTTTGGCGCTGTATAGCCTGGGCATGGCGCTGCTGGCTGGGCGCGGCATCACATTGCTGGGCGGCGCAAATTGTGGACGACGGCGCGTCGTGTCGGTCGGGGGCGGCCTGCTACTGTTGATTCTGCTGGCGCGCTTCGTGCTGCAGCCATCGCCAGGCGACTTCTTCGGCGGGCCGGGCATCAGCCTGCGCGGGCTGGGATTGTGGCTTGGCGCTTGGCTGATGCTTTTGGCGCTGCTGCATGTTCGCCGCCGCTGGACACCGCTGCTTGCCTGTGTCCTCGTCATCGCCGAGCTGCTGCTGGCGGCGCAGAATCTGCCCGACAAAGACCTCGCCCCGCCCGATGTTTATCTGGGGCAGCGCTTCACGATCAGCCAGCTGCAGGCGCTGCAGGCCGAGCAAATTGCGCCTGGCAGGACAGTCGCCATCAGCCAGCTCTACTTTGATCCGGGCGATCTGGCTGGGTTGCGCGGGCGCTATGACGCGCTGGGCATGGACGAAAATGCGCAGGGGCATGCGCTGGACGCGGTAAAAAAGCAAGAAATGCTGATGCCCAATCAGTCGTTGACCTGGGGCATCGGCAGCCTGGACGGCTTCGGCGGCGGCATCATGCCCAGCAATGCCTATACCCAATTTACTTCGCTGCTGCTGCCCGATGACGCGCTGCGGGCGGTCGATGGGCGGCTGGGAGAACGACTGGCGCTGCCTGCCTGCCGTGGCGCTTGCCTGCCGGCGCTGCAGTGGCTGCAAATGACCGATACGCGCTACCTCATCACCGACAAGATACACGATATCTGGCACGATGGCATCGCCTACGACACGACCCTGGCGCGCTTTTGGCCTGGGGTAGAAGCGGTCGCTCTGCCCGAATACACCGACCAGGCGCGCGTGTTACATAGCGAGCCGCTGGCCGACGCAGCCGACCCGATCAGCCTGCCCGACGGCACACTGCTGACCATCAGCGATGCGGGTGGGTTGGGAGACATCCTGCGCCAGAATGCGGGCATTATCGCCCTCAGCGCGGTCAACAGCCAGCACAGCAGCATCTTCAGCCAGCTGCAGCCAGCCGGTTTTTCGCGCGTACTTTCCAGCGATATCGAGATTTATCAACTGCCGCCAGGCCAACGGGCAGCCCTGGCAACCGAGCCTGTTTATCTGCCCGATGACTGGCAAAGCCGCGAAGATACGCTGGACAAGCTGCGGGGCGGGGCGAATTTCATCATCCATGGCGCGCCACAACTGCCAGCCGCCGATATGCAAGGCGCGCAGGTCGATATAACTGCCTACGAAGCCACCCGCGTCACGCTGCGAGTCGATGCGCCGGCGCCCGCCTACCTGGTACTGGCTGATGCCTGGTATCCGGGCTGGACGGCCGCGGTCAATGGCGAAGCAACGCCCATCTATCGCGCCAATATCATGTTTCGCGCTGTGGCTGTGCCCGCCGGCGCAAGCCAGGTCGCCTTCCAGTTTGAACCGCGGTTGTGGCGGGTCGCGCTTTGGCTTGGGCTGGCGATATGGGGTATAGTCGCTGGCATATGGCTGTGGCTGTGGCGCAATGCCCGTGGCCGCAACGCAATCGGACAAGCACAAGGATGAAGACCATGGCGCTGGGCACATATGTCGAGATTCTGCATTATGTGAACGACCTGTCGGGGGCGGGCGACTATTACCAGCGGCTGGGCTTGGTCGCGCTGGGCGATGATGTCTATACCGATGGTCGCTATCATTTGCGCTTGCTGGCTGGCCCCGCCGCGCCGACGAGCCTGCGCTATTACGGCTGTGCCAGCGATGGCGCGATGACCAGCCCGGCCGGCATCACCATCCAGATGTCCAGCGAGCCGCCGCCACGCAGCCTGCCACACGCAAATATCGCGAGCGCGCCCGATATCACGCGCCTGGGCAAATTTGGCGAACTTTCGGCGATGATTGCCGATCTCGAAGTCGAATGCGCCTTTTGGGAAGCCGCCGGCTATACGGCGCTGGGCAAATACACCGCGCCCCAGCCCTGGGGCATCTGGTGCGACCAACTCTTTTTGATTGGCTTGCATCAAGCCGAAAGCGCTGACGGTTTCGCCATTTGCCACTTCGCGCCCGACATGAAAACAGTCAATGCCCAACTGCTGGCAGAGGGCTTCGACTTGCAGCCATTTGAAAGCGGTCTGCCGCCCGACGACCTCAGCTACCGAAAGCTGCTCACGCCCTATGGACAGCTTTTCTACCTGTTCACGGGCGATATATCGGAAGCCAAACCCTAGCGAGCCGGTTTGCGCGCCATGACCAGCAGGCAAACGCCCCAACCCACCGGCAAGAAGCTGCTGCGAGTCAAGACTTGCAAAGCCGCTGGCAAGCCAAATATCGCCAATTGCAGCGACTTGGGCAACAGCGGCACATAAGGCACATCCCACCAGCCATCGGCAAACTGACGTTCGATGACGAAGCCGTTTTCCCGACACAGGCCCAGCCACTCGCGCGGCGGCTTCAGGTTGATATGGGTCGGGTCTTCGCCAATCACATCGCGGGTCGGGTCTTTGCGGCGGCGCAATCCATATTCCGGGTTGGGCGTCAAGAAGAAGAAAATGCCGCCCGGACGCAAGATGCGATAGGTGTCGCGGATGAAATCGGCTGGTCGCTCCAGATGCTCCACCAAGCCCAGGCCGACCACCGCGCTAAATTCATCATCGGCGAAGCGCCCTTGTTCGTCGCCGCTGGCCACAAAGACATCTGCCCGCGGAGCAATCAACCGCGACTGCTCGACAGCGTAATCCATGACATCGTAGCCCGTGCAGCGGAAGTCGTCTTGCAGCAATTCCAGCAAATGCCCCATGCCACAGCCGGCATCCAGCAGGCTTCTGTCGGCGCCGGGCGGGGCATAACGCCGCAGCAAAGCCGCATAATATCGCCGCGAAAACCAATAGGTGCTAAAGCGCCGAAAAGGATTGCCCGCATAATTCTTGGTGCGGAAGAATTCTTCGTTATACAAGTGCAGGGGCGCGCGTGGCGTCTCGACAGGGCTGCCTGGCTCGTCCAAAAACTGCTCCAAAATCTGTCCTGGTCCGGCTGCCAGTATCGCAGTCGACGCGCCGGGCGGCAAGTCCGCGTTTCTGCCCGGCGGCGCGCCTGGTATACTGCGCGAACTAGCCAGCCAGAGGCAATACGATGGACGCCGCAATCACGCGCATCAGCGCCGATATCGTGCAAGTGCAAATCCCCCTGCCCTATGCGCTCAACCAGGTCAACTGTTATCTGCTGTGCGGGGAAAACGGCTGGACACTGCTGGATACGGGCTTGAACACGCCGGCCGGGCGCAACCAGTGGCAAATTGCCCTGCGAGCGCTGGATATCCGCCCCCGCGATATCGAGAAAATCGTGTTGACACACATGCACCCCGACCACTTCGGGCTGGCCGGCTGGTGGCAGCGACAGACAGAAAAGCCTCGGCCGGTCTATCTGCCCGCAGGCGAACGAGCGCAGGCGCAGGTCTTTTATGACCGCGAAAATACGCCCCATTATCATCAGTGGCTGCTCGATTGCGGGATGCAGCATGAAACCGTGCAGCATGTCGAAGACGCCTTGGCCAACACGCGCGATTTGACCCAGCCGCATCCCGTCTCTGAGCAATACCTGCGCGCCGATACAATTGTCCGCCTGGGGCAGCGCAACTTCCGCGCCATCCACGCGCCCGGGCACAGCGATGGCCAGCTCATCTTTTATGACGAAGCCGACCGGCTGTTGCTCAGCGGCGACCATGTGTTGATGCGCATCACACCCAATATCGGCAGCTGGCCGCATACCCTGCCCGACCCGTTGGGACGATACTTGCGTTCGCTGCGCAAATTGGCGGCGCTGGATGTGCGGCTGGCCTTGCCCGGGCACAAAGCGCTGATTCACGACTGGCGCGGACGCATCAACGAGCTGCTGGCACACCATGACGGTCGACTACAGGACACTTTGGCGGCTCTGGCAGCTGGCGCGGAAACAGTCTATGAAGTGTCGGCGCATCTATTCAAGCTCGATCGTCTGACTCCGCATGAATGGCGTTTTGCCATGGCCGAGGCCTTGGCGCATCTGCATTATCTGCGCAGCCGCGAGCGAGCCGCCTGCGATTGCCGTGGGCTGATGCGCTGGCGCGCGCTATGATGCCCGGTCAAAATGGCATGATTTGCTCATCGCTGGCGTCGATGTGGCTTTTGCCGATCATAAAGTAGCGCGTCATATCAGCCGGTTCCAAGGTCCAGCGCAGCCTGTGTATTGCCCCGCCCGCGCCGACCTCGTGTGCCTCGGCCACGATAAAGTAATCACGCGCGCTGTGCCCGGTATGCGATTCGCTCACCCGCACACGGTCAAACAGCGAGGAGCCCAGCGCCGCGGCAGGATGTTGCTGGGCATCCAATTGCAGTTCGCGGATGACGCCACGCGGCTTTCGGCGCTGCGCCACTTCATAGTCGGCAAAAGCCTGGGCTGTATTGACATGAGAAAGCGCCGGCAAGTTGCGCCGCTGTGCACGAAGACCATGGATGTGCATGCTGGCGACATCTTCTGCGCTCACTTCCAGCGGCGCGCCACGGTACAGAGGCCGCCCATAGACATTCAGCAGGCTCAGCCAGACGGGCCGCCGATTGTAATTGCATAGACGCACTTGCAGCGAGGTCGCGCCCAGCTGCTCCACTTTCACCGCGATATTCTCTGTAATCACGCTGCTGGCGGGGGATGCTCCCAGCTGAAAACGCGTCGCCAGCCGCTCAAATGCCAACAAACCCAAAGGCTGTTCGCGTTCATCGACCAGACGCAGGGTTAGCTTGGTATCGCTGCGGGGCGGGACGCGCTGCGCCATCGGCAGCTCCCACAGCAGACTGCCCGCCTTGCCAACCATGCGGGGTGTAACTTGCAAGGTCAGCCGATTCAGTTGGTCATCGCCATAACCATAGGCGCAGCCGGCCATGTCATCGCTGAAATGCGCTGCGAGCGCCTTGCGCAACAGGGCGTAGCGCCGATTCAAAAAGACCGCCTTGCCAGCGCGGCTGATATAAAATCGGCCTCGCTCGCTGGCCGCCAATTCGCCAATGGCAGCGCGGCTGCTGGTCGATTCGTCCCACCAATCACCCACATAGGCGAAGCGCGTCGTCCCCGCCGCCAGCTGTTGAGCCACATTGTGTGCCGGGAAGATGCGCTCGCTGTCGATCTTATTGCTGCCTGGCCGGTCGATAAACAGGTAGCCAGCCAGCGCGGGCCGCCGCAAAATCGCTTTGTCCAGCAACTGTCCAATCACCTCATCGGCCGTGACATCGACCTGCGGAGGCAGCGAGGCCGGGCTCTGCGCCAGCCAGACCTGAATATCGCGCAGATGCAGCAGCGCCTGTCTGCGTCCCAGTTCGCCAGTATCTGCCTCGATATGACTGATGAAGCCAGTGAAGTGACTGCGCGCCAGGCCACGGTGCCTGCTCTGAATGCGCACGCGGCCGCCTATCGGCAAAGACTTGCGCTCGGGTGAATAGGCGCCTGCCCGATTGCGCAACGTGATGAGGGCTTCGCCATAATCCGCCAGGCTGTCATAGGGCGCGCGCATGCCCAGCCGCCAGCGCAAAGCAATCACGTCGGCGCTGATGTCTTCGCCAGCCGCAAAGTCGCCCGTGTGGTCGCGGTCGATTGCCACGCGATATTCGATCGTCATGCGCCCGCCTCCAAGGTCCAGCGGTGTCGAAAAGCGCAGCCATAAAACTCGCGCTCGCCATAGGTAAAGATGCCCGGCTCGATCGACACCTCGGCGGGCAGTCGCAATGCGCCGTCCAATGTGCTGTCAAGCGCCAGCGCGCCCATGTAGCTGTCGATGAGCGAGACCAGTTGCGGCAAATGACTGCGAACGCCCAGCCCGCTTTCTCGTGGCGCAAGTGGTAGCAGATGCGTCACGGAGTAGCTTGTCTGCTTGATGCCGCCACGAAATGCCGATGCGCCCAAACTGTCACGCCACTCGCGGAAGAACCGTTTCTCATGCAGCTCTATCGGCAAGACCAGCAGCGCCGGCAGTTGCGCTGGCTGCAGATGATCGGGCAGGGCGTCCAGGTCGTAATTGTTGCGCACGCCAGACACCTGCATAGCCGCCAATTGTGACAAGGCAGCGCGAAATGTTGCCATGTGCCAGCTCCTTTCGTTCTTTGTGTTGTGTGTAACTCCTCCCCGACGAGTCAGGGAGGGTAGCCGACCCCTCCCCCAGCCCCTCCCCGTCAGGACAGGGAGGGTAGCCAGTACAAGCCTCCCCCTGATTCGTCGGGGGGACTGAGGGGGGTATCGGGCGAGTCACCGCCTCGCCCCTACGACGGAATCGACTTGGGGACTGAGGGGGGTGCTTCCCCCTGACTTGTCGTGGGGACTGAGTGGGTGCCTGACTCGTCGGGGGGACCGAGGGGGTGCGGGCGATGCCTGGGGGATTGTGGGTCTATTGACTCAGCCGTTGCGCGCGCTGCTCGTCTTCGGCCAGCATCCGCTCCAGTTCGGCTGTTTCCAAATCATCAACATACTCGTCGATAACGCGCTCCAGCCAGGCCGGCAGGTCGGCGTGCAAGCGCTGAAAGTTGGCGATAAATTCTGGATGCGAGTTGTACAGTTGCCCCAGGCCCCGCAGCATATCCAGGCTCGGCTCATAGAAATTCCGCAGGTGCGCCTGCCAGCGATCCAGCAGCGCGATCACCTGGCTGTGTCCGGCTTGATGCCCCTGCTGCATGACATCGGCAAGCTCGCTGTAGATCGCCTCGCCCTCGGCGATGATTTCGTCTTGCCGCGTCTGGCTATAGCTGGCCCAGCGCGCGACCGACTCGTTGACGAGGCCGGGTCCATACTGCAGTCGGGCTTCGCGTTCATAGTGCGCTTGTTGTTGGGGGCTGTGCCGTTTCAGATGTTGCTTTTTCATGGGGAGGTCCTCGCCTTTCACGCTAGCTCTTCATGACGTTTGCGCAGGTCATCGGCGTTGTTGTAGCGGCGAATGGAAGGATAGCGCCAGGCCACCCAGCCGGTCAGCAGCACAGTCGCCAAGCCGCCGCTGAAGATGGCGAAAGGCGCGCCAAAGAGCGCTGCCACCAAACCCGCCTCCAGCTCGCCCAGTTGCGGTCCGCCCATGAAGAACACCATGTTGACCGAAACCATACGGCCGCGCAGCTCGTCCGGCGTCATCAGTTGGCGGATCGTGCCGCGGATCACCATCGACACCGTGTCGCCGGCGCCCGTCAGCGCAAACATCACATAAGACAGCGCGAAACTGACCGAAATGCCAAATATGGCAGTCGCCAAACCATAAACCGCCACGCTCAACAACAGCAGCAGCCCCTGGCGCTTCAACTCGCTGCGCAACGACAAGATCAGCCCGACCAGCAGCGCGCCGACCGGTTGCGCCGTTGCCAACACGCCATAACCCAGCGCGCCAACCCCCAGGATATCGCCAGCCACGATAGGCAGCATCGTGCGCGCCGACGAGAATAGCGTGGCGAAGAAGTCAAGCAGCATCGTGCCCATGATGATGCGCGTGCCAATGGTGAAGCGGATGCCATCGACCAGCGCCTGCCAGCCGATATTCGCGCTCGTTTGCAGCTTGCCGCGATGGCGAATCAAGACGATCGCCACGATAGCCGCCACGAAGGTCGCCGTGTTGATGCCATACACGACGCCGATATTGACCTGCGCGACCAAAATGCCCGCCAGCGCCGGACCACAGATAGTGGCGATCTGGAAGATGAGTGTATTCAGGCTGATGGCGTTGGCCAGGTGACGCGGCTTGACCAGATTGGCCACGATGGATTGTCGCGCCGGACTATCCAGCGCTGTGGCGGCCGCGCCCAATGCTGTCAGCACATAGATGCTGTTCACATTGATTTGCCCGCTCAGCGTGAGCGCCGTCAGCACACCCGCCACCACCGCCGAGATCACCCGCGTCCACAGCATAACCTGCCGCCGGTCCAGCGCATCGGCCAGCATCCCGCCCACCAGCGCAAAGAGCACAATCGGCAGCACGCGCACCAAGCCCAACATGCCCAACCCAAAAGCCTCTGCGCCCAGCTCGACCTGCCTACCCAAAATAGCAACATGGAATACCTGCCCGCGCAGCAACTCAAAAATATGCCAGTTGATGGCAAATAGCTGCATCTGCGAGCCGGTGGTCGAGATCATCTCGCCCAGCCACAAGTATCGAAAATCGCGGTAGCGCAGGGCGACCAATCGCGGTCTGGGACGGGGCATGGTTCTGCGCTCGTGGCCGGTCGGATAGACGCGAAGCCTAGCGCATGCCCGCCCAGCTAGCTAGATTCAGTTGTGCTCACAGCCGCACGCGCCGCAAACGCAGCAACAGCTCCGGCGCTTCGTCATGCACAAAGCCTCCCGAGCGCAGCAGCAGATCGGCATAACGCAGGCACAGATCGACAATGGCGGGTGGCGGCGCATAGATCTCAATGCCCAAGCCACTTGGATGCGCGCTGGCTGTCGTACCATTCATGCCGCGCAAGACAGTCAGCCGGCTCCCCGCGCTGTCGATGTCGATGATGCGCAGATATTCGTCGGCGATGCGCAGCAAATGCCCAACCTGGAAGCGCGGGCTGGCGCCACTCGCATCTTTGCCAGCCGCGTCAGCAATTTTCAAGGTCTTGTCATTCGCATTCAGTTTGCTGGCGAGCTTCTCGCCGCTTCTGCGCCAGGCAGTCGTCCAGCGATCGTGCCAGCCCCAGATGCCGCGGATGCGCAATGCGCCCACACTGCCCTCGCGTATTTGCAGGATGCTGGCGGGCTGGTCTGCAGCTTGCGGCAGCCGGCGAATGCGCCTGGTGGCGATCTCTCCGCTCTGGTCGCTGACTGTCCGCAGCTCCAGCAGGTCATCGGGCAGAATGATTTCGCCGCGCTCGGCTGGGTCATACTCGACAAGCAGTGTGGCGAGCCGCGGGCAATATCGGCGCTGGGTGGTGGATTCGATTGTGTGGCTGGCTTCTTGCAGGCTGCGCAGCAAGTCAACATCGGCGCTGGTGTCGTTTGGCGCGAGCGTCAAATGCCTGCGCAATTCGTGCAAACTGGCGATGGTGTACATGGGTCTCCTTTCGGGTATGGGTTGCAGTGCGGGGAATCAAAAAAAAAACGCAGCCGGTTGTGGGCTGCGCTTTGGGGTGGTGGAAGGGGACTCTTGTCAAAGCCGTCGCCGGAATAACAGTAGTATCTTGCAGAAATGTTTGCAGGGCAGAGGCCACACAGCCCCCACCCCAATCGCCTTAGACCGTGATGTTATACAGGCAGCTGGCGACTTCTGTATCGAAGCGCACAAATGCCAGTCGAACCGTCGCTGTCAATTGGTAGCTGTCGTAGTAGGGCAGGTAATCGACACTCACCGCGATCTTACGCCGATAACCGACAAACCAGCCGGGGCGATACACACACAGCGCTTGTCCCTTGTTGTTGGGTCCGCGCCCCACCTTGCCATCCGCTTCGGTCAAGGGCATCTCTGCCGAGACGAAGACCGGAATGCCATCAATGAAGCCGATCTGCCCCGTTTGCGCTGTCGCCAGTGCGCCCGCCTTGTCCATGGTCAAAAACTCGCCCAAGCCCAGCAACGCCGCATAGGTGCCGCTGTCCACCAGCCAGGCCAGGTCGGTTGGTCGGGCGGCGTACTTGCCAGGCATCAAAAAGCGCGTCTGTCGCAGCTTTGCCAATGTCGGCGCGCCACCCATCGCCTGGGCATTTTGGCTGTTGTCCACCAGCGGCAAATGACGCAAACCATCCAGCGCCAGGTACTTCGCCCGGCCCGCCGGGGCGGCATTGTCGCTGTTGATGTTGCCAGTCGCCGCGCTGGTCGTATCGCCATTTAGCAGCACATGGTCGATGGCATCGGCGATGGCGCGAGCCGCCTGCTGACGATATATGTTCAACACGGGCACGACCGCATCTTCCACCAGCTCACTGCTGAAGCCCACTCGCAGCGCCAGTTTCTTTGCCTGCAATGTAACCTTGCCGCTGCCGATCTTGCTGTCGGGGATGGGATTGCCCGTCCCCAGGGTCAGATGCGCCTCATCCTGCGTTTCTGGGACGAAGTACACAGTCGGGTCTGTGCCTTCGATAGGCAGCTCGAACGGGTTGCTGGGCATCTCGATGTTCTGGAAGAGCGGCAGGATGGTATTGTCGTTGCGAGCCTTGTGCCAGATCTGCTGGCTCCACAGATCGGGCACCCAATCGTCTCCGAAGCCCGTCTGTGTGCTATAGGCCAATTCATCGGCTTTGCTGGCTTTCAGCTGGGCGCGCGTGACCTTGTGCGCCAGGGCTTTGGAAAATCGTTCGCTGACGCCCTGGAAGCTGTTGGCGCTGCGCAAGAGCATATAGCCGTGCAGCAGATCCATGGCCTCCAAAGTGTCAAATTCGCTGCCGACCTCAATGCGGGCGCTCTTGGCAGCCTCGCGTTCGTCGGCGATTGGCAGGCGCTTGAGTGGAGCCTGCGCTTGTTGAGTCATGTCCTGTCCTTTCTCGTACGATGCGTCGCTTGTAGCAGCATCTGCCAAGCCCAGCCGCGACATGTCCAGCCCCAGCGCTTTGTAGGCGCTCTGCAAGGTGCGAACATCGGTGTGTCGTGGCTCTGCTGGGGTGGGCGTCAGACTGCCTTCTACGATGGGCCAACGTTTGATCTGCCCCTCGTCGCTGACTTCGACCAGGTGCGGCAAACTGCCCGAAGACCAACTGAGAACTCCGCGCTCGACCAGCCGCTGCACCGCCCTCACATAACGTTTGTGCAGGTCCAGCTGCGCCTCTGCCCAAAGCCCTGTATCGTCCGCTCGCAATGTATCCATGACGCCGATGACCGCCGCCTTCAGCGAGCCATCCAAGCCATGGTGATACAGCACCGGACGTTGGTCGTACCACTCCAAGCCGACATCGGTCTGCGGGGTGAAGTACTCGCCCTGCAAGTCGCGTTGTCGGCTTTCTCCCCAAACGATCAAATATCCGCCGATACGCCCGGCTGGCGCATCGACCATTTTGACTGTCTTGTCGTGCACATCCTTGGCCTTTCTCTCCCTGTTTCTTTGTGCAACTGCCTCGCCGCCCCCACACGCGGCGACCGAGTGGTGCAGGGGTGGGCAGCTATGAAGCACAGCAAAGGCGCAAAGGACCGTGCGTGCCGATGGTAAACGCCGGGCAGCAGACGCCATCCAGCCGACTTGAACGCAAATTAGCACTGATGTTCTGGGTATGGCGTTGTTTCTGTCGCAGGTTGGGTTATTCTAACGATCCCCCCCCGACAGGTCAGGGGGAAGTAAGCACTGACTCCCCTCCCTGACTCGTCGGGGAGGGGCTGGGGGAGGGGTAAAATGGAGAGGGGCTGGGGGAGGCAAACCCCCACCCCAAACCCCTCCCCCAAAATGAGGGGAATTAGTTACTTAACTTCGCAAATTGGGCTTGTATGACTTATGCTGCTATGTCTACAATATATTATAGATATAATATGGTAACTCCCTGTCAACGAGGTGCGAGATGCAAAACGATTTCGATATGGAAGCACTGAACTCTATTGTTGATAAGGTGCTGGAATACAAGCCGAACCGGACTGAAAAGACGAAGCGGACTGTCAAACAACAGCAGGTATTGCCTGTTGCTGCGTCAAAGACGAAAGAAACTGCTGACGAGATCCGCGATGAAGGTGGGTTCCAATCTCGTGGCATGGCTGTTCGGGGATTGATTGTTCTGATTCTTCTATTTCTATATGGATTTAGTTTCTCGGCTGTAGCACAAGACATCTGCAATGGTGAAGAATTCTTTGACCGAGTAGATTCCCTCAACTCAGAATATCGGGCATCAAGAACTGCTGGAGATGACCTGGCTGCTATCGTCTCCACTGAAGAATATCATACCGCACTCGGTGAGCTTATTGATGATTGTCGCAACTTTGTTGAGTTGCAAACTTCTGGAGAAAATGAGATAGGATCGGGTACGATTGATGATCCCTATGCTTTCAATTATTTTGCCAACCTTGGGCAGATACAGGCTAGAGTGACCCAATTAGTCCGTCCAGCAAATCAACATTTTCGTAGTCCAGAGCAAGGCAATGAATGGGTGCTTCTAACTGTGGAGGTTCAGTGCATTGATCCCGAAGACCTATTTTGTGACGTAAACGGTGTTCATTTCTCCTTGCTAGGGGATAAAGGGGTTGTATACGACTTCGGGGATATTGGGTTTTCTGATAACCACTTGAGTATAGAACTTACCAAAGGCGGTCAATCTGACGGTACGGTTGGTTTTGAGATAGCAGAAGATGATAGTGATCTTCGGCTTATGCACGGGCGCAGAGGGAATCGAGTTTTCTTATCGGCCGAACCATCACTTAGTCAAGAGGAGGTTTAATCATGGCACAAGCAACTCAAGGCTACCGCAGCGAGCCTTCCCACAATCAACCCAGATTGTCTCCAGATGAAAAGCGTATTGCAGATGCTGTAATTCGTGCTCTAGATGAGAAGATCACAGATTTCAAGAATACTCAAGATCATCATACGAAATTACTCTGCGACCTTCGTCGTGAAATGCGCGGTGTCAACCAGATATTGTCAGACGCAAATATCATCCCATATGATCCTGACCTCTAGCTAATCAAATCCTTGTAGGTCAGTCGCTTCCCGATGGCGTTGCTAATGATATGGTTCATCCGCACCATTGTATGGTTGCATACATTCCCTTCGTTGAAGCGGAATACAAACTCGCTCACATATCGGCGCATATGCTTCTTCGACCAGTTGTGATACACGCCATTGTATCCGCGCTTTAGAACCGCCCAGACGCTTTCGATGCCGTTTGTGTGAGCCATGTCGTTGACGAACTCTTTCGCACTATGGTTGACTGATTCATGTTCGTATTTGTCGGGAAGGTTACGATATGCGCCATGCTCATCGGTATACACTGTTGAGCCGCTCTCGATGTTTGATTCAATCTCACCTTGAATTGTCTCTTTGTCGGTCTTATGGATAGGCTTTGCTATAACGCGCCCGTCTCGCTCACGCATACCAAGAATGGCTGTCTTGCCGACTGTGCCTCGTCCTGCGCGTCGCTTCTTGCTGGCGTGCTTGTTGCCCTCTTTGCCGCCAATGTAAGTCTCGTCAACCTCGACCTTGCCGCCAATCCGTTCGGCTTTTACATTGCAGGCTTCTCGTATGCGGTGTAGCAAGAACCACGCGGACTTTTGTGTGATGCCGAGCTCTTTGGATAGCTGCATACTGCTGATGCCCTTGCGTGCGGTCTGGAGCAGATACATGGCAAATAGCCACTTGTGGAGCGGGATGTGAGATCGCTCAAAGATAGTGCCAGTACGGACGGTGAACTTTTTGCGGCAGTCCTTGCACTGGTGATACTGATAAGCGCGTTGACGCGATGTACGCTCGCTGCCACAATGCGGGCAAGTGATGTTGCCAGCCCAGCGGCGGGTTTCGATGTACTTGATAGCCGACATCTCGTCAGGGAACTGCTCGAAGAACTCAAATGCGCTAATTGTGCCGCCTGATTGCTTGACCATTGACTTTTACCCTCGCTTGATGTACCCTAATATCCATAGTGTACAATAGGTATTTTGCGAAGTCAAGTATGTAATTCCCAAAATGAGGGAGGGGCTTTTCACACCCCATCAATCCACCTGTCGGGTCGGGAGGAGCATAAGGCATTGACTCCCCTCCCTGACTCGTCGGGGAGGGGCTGGGGGAGGGGTAAAATGGGGAGGGGTCATTCATTCCCCGCCTTAACGCCTGCGCCAATTCGGTTTATGATGGCAGGCGTAACCGGTCGCCGGAAGGCGCACATGCCAGAACAGATTGAAGGCAGCATCGAGCGCGTCACCTTCTACAGCGAAGACAGCGGCTACTCCGTGCTGAAGGTCAAACCAGAGCAGCGCTATCCACAGGCGCAAGCGCGTGATGGCACCATCGCTGTCGTGGGCACCATGCCGCAGTTGGGCGAAGGCGAAAATGCCCAGTTCATCGGCGACTGGACTACACACCCACAATACGGCTTGCAATTCCAGGCGCAGCAAGCCATCCCCCTGCCACCGCAGACCGCCCAAGGCATCGTCAATTATCTCAGCAGCGGCATCATCAAGGGCATCGGGCCAGCCACCGCCCAGAAAATCGTCACTACTTTCGGGCAGCGCACCATCGAAATCTTGGACGAAGAGCCACAGCGCATCCATGAAGTGCGCGGGCTGAAACCACAACTGGCGAAAAAACTCATCGATATCTGGGCGGACAACCGCGTCATGCGCAATGTCATGATCTATTTGCAGGGGCTGGGCATCAGCGCAAAGATCGCCAAGCGCATTTATGAACGTTATGGCGCTACCACCCAGTTCGTCATCGACCAGAACCCCTATCAACTAGCGGACGATGTCTTCTTGATCGGTTTTCGCAAAGCCGACCAAATCGCCCGCAATATGGGTTTGGGACGCGCCGACATGCACCGCCTGCGCGCCGGGCTGCTCTATGCGCTCAATGAATTGGCGAGAGAGGGCCATAGCTATGCCCCCCGCGAACTGCTGCTGGAAAAAGCGGCCGAGCTGTTGGATGTCGCTGACGACGCGGCTCTGGGTCAAGCGCTGCAAGAGCAAACCAGCCACAATGCCCTGCGCCAGGACACGCTGCAACCCGCCCCGGTCGGCCAGGCCATCGACGCCATCTATCTGCCACACTTCTTCCGTGCAGAAAGCGAATCGGCGCGTCTGCTGGCCTCCCTCGCCCAGTGCAAAAGCCAGATCATCGCCGATCACCGCAAGACCGACTGGAATGCCTACCTGAAAGACCTGAGCGAAAGCAACCAAGCGCAACTATCTCCACAGCAGCAAAATGCCGTCCGCGCAGCCTTGACCAGCAAACTTAGCGTCTTGACCGGCGGTCCTGGCACGGGCAAAACCACCACCCTGCAGATGCTCATCCACGCGCTGGACGCAGGCAGGTACAAATACAGCCTGGCATCGCCGACTGGACGCGCAGCCAAACGACTGGGCGAAGCCACCGGCAAAGAAGCCAGCACCATCCACCGCCTGCTCAGCTTCTCGCCAGAAGATGGCGGCTTCGAGCACGATGAAGACAATCCCCTGCCAGCCGAGATGGTCGTCATCGACGAAGCCTCCATGCTCGATCTGCGCCTGTTTTATAGCCTGCTGCGCGCTTTGCAGCCAACCGCGCATCTGCTGCTGGTGGGCGATATCGACCAATTGCCATCGGTGGGAGCGGGCAATGTGCTGCGCGATGTCATCGATAGCGGCATCGCCAAGGTGACGCGCCTCGACCAGATCTTTCGCCAGGACGACAGCAGCCACATCGTCAGCAACGCCCACCGCATCAATCAAGGCGCCCAGCCCTACACCGACAACCACAGCAAAGATTTCTTCTTCTTCAACATCGAAGCTCCCGAAGCGGTGGCCGAGCAGATCGTCCTGTTGGTGCGCGACAAGCTGCCAGCCCGCGAGCAACTGGATGCCGTGCGCGATATCCAGGTCATCGCGCCCATGTATCGGGGGGCGGCCGGCGTGCACAACCTCAACAGCCGCCTGCAAGCCGAACTAAATGGCGATATTCGCACTGCCGAGCTAAAGCTGGGCAACTGCGTCTTTCGCGTCGGCGACAAGGTAATGCAAACGCGCAACAATTATGACAAGGATGTCTTCAACGGCGATATCGGCTTCATTCACAGCATCGACCCGCTGGACAAGAGCTTGCAGATTTCCATGGATGGCAAGCTGGTCAACTACGAAGCGATGGACCTGGACAACTTGATGCACGCCTATTGCATCAGCACACACCGCTCGCAAGGCTCGGAATATCCGGCCGTGGTCATGCCCGTTTTGACGCAGCACTGGATGATGCTGCAGCGCAATTTGATCTATACCGCCATCACTCGCGCCAAACGACTGGTCGTGCTGGTGGGGACTCGCCATGCGCTGAGGATCGCGGTCGAAAACAACAAAGTTGCCCAGCGGCACAGCGGCTTGCTACACAGATTGCGCGTGTAACAATTCCCGGGAGTGGTGATTTTGTGGGGTTGACAACTCTGCCCCCCAACCCCCTCCCCGAAGCATCAGGGAGCCCTTCAAAGAAGCTGTATTTTGATGCCCGATTTCTTGCAGATTAGCAATAAACGCATTGCTTTCTCGACGAGTCACCCTTCCCTATTGATATGGGGAAGGGACGGGGATGGGGTAGAAAAAAGTGCCCCGTCCTCAGCTCTCTATAGGCGAGGGATTTAGGGTGGGGGTGTAATGGTCCCCAAAAAACTGGACAAGCAGCTGGGAATCCGCTTTGCGCGTGATATGGATAGCGTCGCACTTACACCAGCTTTATGCGCACGCCTTCCGTCTCCGCCGGTTCCAAGGTCTGCGCAGCCCCGGTCGTCTTGAAGCTCACGGCAAAAGGCACGGGCGCATGTTTCGCCAGGTGCACCGCCAGCTGACCCGGCCCGTCATGCGGCAGCAAGTATTCCAACGAGTGCCCGCCCACCGTCAGCCGCGTGCCACTCGCACGCAGATTATCGTAGCGCACATACTCGCCAGAGACGCCACCCATCAAGCCCGCCATAATCGGCACCGGGCGCAGGTTGTACACCGCCAAAGTCAGGCATTCGATGCCCGTGACTCCGTTGGCATGCTGGCGTTCGGCAGGCAGACGTTCTGCGCGCGGCGTAACATCTTCAATGATGAATGGGATGCGCCCTTGGAATTTGCCCTCGACCTTGTTGTTGATCCACCTAACGACATAGCCGTCTGGTCGCTCGCGTCCGCCTTCATGCAGGTCGCTTGTCGCAACACCGGCCTCCAAGAAAGCCTGATGATCGGCGTGGATGTCATCGCTGGCCATGCAGAAGTCGATCAAGCCGCCGCCGCGCACTTTCAGCAAATCCCACCAGGGATGCGCCGGCGACTCTTCATAAAAACCCAGCAACTCAATATAACTGCCATCGGCGAATCCAATCAGCGCGTTGTACGAGCCATGCGCGTGCCGACCGCCTTCAATGACACTGAATCCCAAGCTGCGATACCGCTCAATAGCGCGTTCCAGCGAATGCGCCGCGATGACAAGATGATCGATGCCGGTGATCATATTCCACTCCTTTGGATTCGGGATCGCCTCAAACATACCCCCCAGCCACCTTCGTGACCAGGATCGGCTCATCGCCGTTGATGATGACAGTGTGCTCATACTGCGCCGACACGCCGCCATCAACGCTGAGCAAGGTCCAGCCATCTTCAGCTGTGTTGATGCGGCCTTTGCCCGTGCACAGAAAAGGCTCCAGCGTGAGCGCCATGCCATCGCGCAGCACATCTTTGTTGCGCTTGTGATAATGGTTGGGGATAGTCGGCTCTTCGTGTATATGCCGTCCCACGCCGTGCCCGCCGAGCTCGCGGAAAGTACGAAAGCCTTGTTGCCGGGCATATTTTTCAACTGCGCGGCCGATCCGGCTGGCACGAGTCCCCGGGCGCGCCATTTGAATCGCCAAGCCCAGCGCGCGCCGAGTGGCATCACACAGCTTGAGCAGCCGCTTTTGCAGGGGCGGCAAAATGATTGTCGCGCCCGTATCGCCCCAATAGCCGTCAAGCTCAGCCGACACATCAACATTCAGCAGGTCGCCCGCGCGGATGATGCGGTCTTTGCGCGGGACGCCATGCGCCGCTTCGTCATTCAGGCTGATGCAAGTATAGGCAGGGAAGCTGTAGGCTTGCAGCGGGGCAGATTGCGCGCCCATCTCGCGCAGACAGTCGCGGCCGATGTCGTCCAGGTCGCGGGTGGACATGCCCGCCTCGGCGCTGTCCAGCATGCGCTTGAGCGTCAGCCCACAAACTTGTCCGACCTGCCACATGCCGCGCAGGTCTCGCTCGCTTTCAATTTGCACGCTGCTGAGGATAGTGAATGCTGCGCGCAAATGCAACAGCAGCCAGCGCCTGTTATGTCGCCCCTTCGCCCAGACGCCGCTCGGTGCCAGCCAGCAGGCGCTGCAAATTGGCCCGGTGTCGCAGCACGATCATCACGCTAAGCGAAACTGCATACAGCAGCAAAATCGGCTTCTGCCACTCCGTGCCCACCAGCACAATCAACCACAGATTCGCCACGGCAAAACCGATCAGCACGCCCAGCGACACATAGCGCGTACGGGCGATAACAGCGATGGCGATGGCCGCCGCCACCAATATCTGGGTGGGCTGGATCATCAGCATCGCGCCAAATGCTGTCGCCGCGCCCTTGCCACCCCGCACGATCAAACGCAGCTTGCCTTCGCGGATTGATGCCGTGAGCAAGGTGGCGAATAGCGACCAGTTGTGCCCGACCACCACGCAAGTCGCCGAAACGGATGTCGCCACGCCGATCTGTTCGGGCAATAGCCAATCGCGCGCCAGCCACACCGCCAGCACACCCTTGCCTACATCAGCCACGATCGTGAGCAACGCCCAACCTTTCCCCATGCTGCGCGCTACATTCGTGCCGCCCATGTTGCCGCTGCCGACCTCGAAGATATTGATGCGCTTCAGCTTGCCCAACAAATAGGCAGTCGGGAAGGAACCGATCAAATAACTGCTGACAATTATGAGGATGACCTGCGCGGCGTTGTCGCTGTTGAACATTGGGCTTGCCTGTTCACTGTGACCAGGGGCGCGACCGCCCGGAATATAGTCTCTACACAAATAATAACCCATTTTTCGCCGTTCGACAAGAAACGCTCAGGCCGCCACAGGACAAGCACATTACCTTGTTTATTTGCCACAGAGGCGCAGAGGCGCAGAGATTTGAGTTGGCAAAGCAGAACATTGCTGAATCCTCATTGCCATGAGGCCGAAATCCCAATCACTCCAAGTTACATCGAACACTTTTCTCTGTGCCCTCTGTGCCCTCTGTGCTCTCTGTGTTGAATTTTGTTTTGCTGCGCCTGCCCTGCAGGCCGCCAGAGGGCAAGCACATTACATAGTTTATTTGCCACAGAGGCACAGAGGCGCAGAGATTTGAGTTGGCAAAGCAGAACATTGCTGAATCCGCATTGCCATGTGGGCGACATGTCAATCACTCCAAGTTACATCGAACACTTTTCTCTGTGCTCTCTGTGACCTCTGTGCTCTCTGTGTTGGATTCTGTTTTGCTGCGCTTGCCCTGCAGTCCGCCAAGACAGATATTCTTGTGAACTTCTACCTTTTTTCCTCCTTGACCTTCAGGCTGTATGAAGGTCTATGCTTGCTTTCAAATGAAAACTGATGGAGGCGCAAGTGTTTCAAATTGGAGAGTTTTCTCGGATCGCGCAAGTTTCGGCGAGCCAACTGCGCAACTACGATCAGTTGGGATTGTTCGCGCCAGAAAAGGTCGACCCACAGACGGGCTATCGCTATTACAGCGCGAAGCAGTTGCCACAGCTCAATCGCATCATCGCCCTAAAAGAAATGGGCTTGTCGCTGGCGCAGATCAAGAATCTGCTGAAAAACGGCATCTCGTCAGAAGCATTACATGGGATGCTGCTGATGAAAAAAGCGCAGACTGAACAATTGCTACAAGAAGAAGTCGCTCGCCTGCGCTATATCGAGTCGCGCATAGAACAGATCAATATGCTGGGCGAAGCCGAAGACTACGACATCGTGCTGAAATCCATCAAAGCCAAGGTTCTGCTGTCAGTACGCTCGGTGTTCCCGCTGCCAAACGCAGCTCGGAAGCTCTTGCAAGAGATGCAAAGTGTCTTGCCAAGGCGCATAAACAGGCGCGAGCTCGGCTATTTCACGGTCATCATGCACGACAATCATTTTCGCGACCGCGATGTCGATATGGAATTGGGCTTTGAATGGCGCGGCGAACCAGACGAGGCGCTGACGATATCTCTGTCATCGGGCGAGGCATTGCGGCTGCGGCAATTGCCGGCTGAAGCGCACATTGCGACCATCACCCGGGTCGGACACCCCAAGCTGGCGCATCGCAGCTACAGCGCGCTCGGCAGATGGACGCAAGCCAACGGCTATCAATTCAGCGGTCCAGTGCGCGAGCTCTTCCTCAACCCGCCCGATCCCCAGCGCATTGATGAGACAGTTTGCGAAATCCAGGCTCCGCTGCGGTCCGCCGCGCCCTGACCACCGATGGTGATTCACGGGCTTGGCAACCTTCGCCAGGACGTCCAAGCCCGTTCCTCACACACTTGCCAATTTCAGTATGAAGGAGAACGACATGAAAGACAAGTTTATTCGCTGCATGGTCTCGCTGCTGTTGCTGGTCATACCCGCGGCGGCGCAAGCACAGACCCCGCCCCAGCCGCTTGTGTATGCAGGCATTGAATTCCCCGCCCTGCCCTACGCCTCGCGCTGGATCGAAGTCAACGGCGCAAAGATGCACTATATGGAAGCGGGCGATCCTGCCGGCAGGCCCATCCTGCTCTTGCACGGCAACCCAACCTGGTCTTATCTCTGGCGCAATGTCATGCCGCACCTGGAAGGCAGCGGCCGCGTCATCGCCCTCGACCTGATCGGCATGGGCAAGTCCGACAAGCCCGCTATCGGCTATACCTTCGTCGAGCATCGCGACTATCTGTGGCGCTTTATCGAGTTGATGCGCCTGGAAAACCTGGTGCTCGTCGTGCATGACTGGGGCAGCGCGCTGGGCTTCGATTATGCCCGCAACCACCCGGACAATGTGCGCGGCATCGCCTTCATGGAAGCCCTGATGGCGCCCATGCCCCCTGTCGAGGATATGCCCGATAGCGGTCCAGGACTGATCCAGATCATCCGCAGCGACGATGGCCGCGCCGAAGCCATGATGCTGGGGCAAAACATCTTCGTCGAACAGTTCCTGCCTTCCGCCATCCTGCGCGAACTCGACGAAGCGGAAATGAATGCCTATCGCGCGCCCTTCCCGACTCCAGAAACACGCAAGCCCATCCTCGTCTGGCCACGCCAAATCCCCGCCGGTGGCGAACCAGCCGATGTCCACGAGATCGTCAGTGCCTACGCGCAGTGGCTGCCAACAAGCGACCTGCCCAAACTCATGCTGTATGGCGAACCGGGCATGCTGCCACCAGCGCACCTGGAGATGGCGCGCACGCAATATGAGAATCTGGAACTCGTCAGTGTCGGCGCGGGGCTGCATTTCATCCAGGAAGACCAACCCGAACCCATCGGCATAGCTATTGCTGATTGGCTGGAGCGATCGGTCTACACAGACTAGCAGGGATAAGTTCCATGCAAAGGGGCGCCAACACGGCGCTTCTTTGTTGGTTGCATTCCCTTGTTTATTTGCCACAGAGCCACAGAGGCGCAGAATGGGTTGGAAAAATCTTTCCCATTCCGCTAGCATTGCGCAATCGACTTGCTAGGGATTCGCAAATGCGCTCTTTGCCCACAATCGGCATCGTCATGGGCGACCCAGCCGGCATCGGACCCGAACTCATCGTATTAGTTCTTGCCGAAGAACGCCTGCACACCCGGTGTCGAGCCTTCATCATCGGCGACCTGGCAGTCATGCGCGAGCATGCTACAGCCCTGGCATCTGCGCTACGATTCCGATCCATCGAAGACCTGGACGAAGCGAAGTTCCTGCCCGGCTGCCTGGACCTGCTACAGCCGCCGGGCTTCGCATTGAGCGCGCGCCTGCCAGCGGCCGTGCACCCCAAACTGGGCGAAGCGGCGGCTCGTTATCTGCAACTGGCTTATGAACTGGCCATGCAATCTCGCGTCGATGGCGTGGTCATGGCGCCGATGAACAAAGAATCTTTCCGCGCGGCCGGTTATGACTACGCAGATGAACTAGCCTTCCTCGCGCAGGTGACAGGCTGTCCCGAGCCGTATATTCTGGGCGCAGTGCGCGATGTCTGGGCGGTGGCGGTCACCGAGCACATTGCGCTGCGCCAGGTTGCCGACTGCATCACCCGTCCGCGAGTTCGCGACAAGATCGAGAAGCTGGCTGCCGTGCTGCGGCGTCTGGGCAATGTGCAGCCACAAATCGCTTGCGCAGCGCTCAATCCCCACGCCGGCGAAGGTGGTTTGTTCGGCTGTGAAGAGGTTGAAGAAATCGCGCCCGCCATTGCAGATGCCGCAGAAGCAGGCCTTGCTGTCACCGGACCTGTGCCGGCCGACATTGTCTTCAAGCGCGCCCTGGCAGGCGAATTTGCTGGCGTCGTCTGTATGTATCACGACCAGATGAACATCGCCCGCAAGCTACAATCGCGCGGAGATATCGCCACGCTCTGGATGGGGCTCCCCGTCATCGGCGCGACCACCGCCCACGGCACCGCCTTTGATATCGCTGGCAAAGGCATCGCCGATCCTGGCAGCCTGCGCGCCGCTCTGGATTATGCGATACGGCTGGCAGATTGAGTCAGCTTGTGCAATTGATCGCCGCCCGCCCAACTCCTGCAGACGCGCGTCACTTCGCCGATCTGGCGCAAATCGCCGGCGATAATCTCTTCAGCGAGCTTTTCGGGGGACGCGCCACCCACCTGTTGCACGGCATGTTCTTGCGCAAAAACAACGAGTTCAGCTGCCGGCATTGCACCTTCATCCGCCATGATGAGCATACCGCCGGCCTGATCCACGCGCACAGCGGCGTCACAAGCCAGACACACGAATTGCGCGGGTTCTTGCTCATGCTGCGGCTGGCGGGCTGGCAACTGCCGCGCTTCTTGCTGATGCTGGTGATGATGCGCCAGCTGCTGGGCTTCGTGGGGCAGCGGCTCGCCCCGGACGACTATTACATCACCTTCGTGGCGCTCTACCCGGCTTTTCGCGGTCGCGGTCTCAGCAAGTCTCTGCTGGCACATGCCGAAGCATCGGCGCTGCGCGAAGGGTGCAAGCGACTGATGCTGGATGTGGATGCGGACAATAAAATCGCGATTTCAGCTTATCATCGGGTCGGCTTTGCGCAGATTGACGCCTCGCCCGTGATGAAACATGGCGACAAGACAATACAGCTGCTGCGGCTGGCAAAAGACCTCAGCCCCCTGGCTCCAGCGAAGTGAAGTACTCGCGCACGACATCGCGCATGCCCAGCGGCACATAATCGCTTTCCAGCGCGCGGTTGGCTGCCTGCTGATATTCGCTGAAGACCGAGTCGTAACTCACGCGCGATTCGCCCAGCGGGTTATCATCAAATTCGCCTTCTGCCAGCGCCGTATCGCCAGGATCGGTCTGCAAGCGGACTTCGCTTTCTCCGCCACCGCCGATGCCGCTGGGGCTATAGAGCGCCTCGTATTCGATAGCGCCCCGGCCCGCCGAGCGGTTGTTGGTCTCTGCGCCTTGATCTTCGCCGCCGCTGCCGGCCAGGCTGAGGTTGCTGGGGTCGCCTTGGCCTGCTCCGCCGCCACTGGCACGGCTGTCCTGGTTGCGCTGGCTGGAAGCGCCACTGGTTTCGGCATTGCGCTGCGCCTGCTGGTTGCCCTGGTTTGCGCCCGGACGCGCCTGGTCCGACTGTTGATCGCCTTCCTGACCGGCGCGTGGCTGTCCCGACTCGGCTGGATCGGCCTCGCCGGCCTGGGCATCGTCAGTTTGTTGGTCGCCTTGCTGCGCCTGTTGCCGAGCGATGGCCTCAGCGGCTTCTTCGGCGCGTTCGGCTTGCTCTTGCAGGGTCATCTGCGCATCTTGCTCGCGTTGGTTCTGTCGCTGCTCCTGCGCGACTGCAGCTTGCGCCGCATCCAGCTGCTCGCTTAGATCCTGCTGGCCCTCTTGCAGCGCCTGCGCCATCTCATCGAGCCGCTCTTGCAGCGCCGCGTCCAGTTGAGCCAGTTCATCAGCCGCCTCTTCCAGCGCGGCAGCAGCAGCCTGCCTCTCTTGCGCGCTCATATCCCGGGCCTCCTGCGCCAACTGCTCCAGCGCCTCGCTCAATGCCGAAAAATCATCGCCAGCCTGTTCGTCGCCCTCGTCCATCGGCGCAGCAAAGTCGCCAAGCGCCTCGAGGCCCGCTTGCAGCGCCGACTGATCCAGCTCCAGCGTCTCGCCCAGTTCGCTGCCGAGCTCGTCCAACTGCGTTTCCAACTGGCTCATCGCGGCGAAGGCTTCTTCCTGGCTGATATCGGTTTCTTCCAGCCGCTCCAGCGCGATCTCCAGCGTATCCAGCAGGTCCTGGCGGTCGATTTCGTTGAGGTCGGGGGCTTTGGCAATCTCTTCGATCAGCTCGCGGATATCTTCGCGCGCCAGTTCAATCGCCGGCGTCGGTGGCTCGCTCAGCAGTTCTGCGCCCACGATGGATGGCAGCGCGACCATGCCCAAAAGCGCCACCACCAGCGCCAGCAGCGCAAACAATTCGCCACGCCGAAAGTCCAAAGCAATGCGCTCGCGCGGATTGATGGCGCGCGCTTGTGCCAGGGTATCCGCCAACTGCCGCGCCGCGATATCCGGGTGCGTGCCGATGCGCCCCGCAAGCAGCTCAAAGGCGGTCGATACCCGCTCGCCCAGGCTGAACTCAAGGTCAAAATAGCGCGCGCGGGCGGGCAAATCGCGCGGGAAAAGCAGGGTGCGCAGCAGGTTGCCCACAGCGCCGAGCGCGCACAATCCCGCCGCAAGCAGCGCCAGTTGCTCTGCCCGCAGCTGCAGGCGAAAATAGCCAATCGCGCCCACCGCCAGACTCATCAGCAGCGCCAATATCAGCGAACGCGGCACGCTGCGCGAAAGCAATCGCCACTCGTGTCGCTGCTCCCAACGATCGACGATTTGTTCCAACTCGGCACGGTGATGTGATGGCATGCAGCAAGTGTATCACAGCTAGTCCCCAGTCGGATCGGCATGAGGACGGGAGACTTGTCGATTACCCGGCTCGACAATTGCCACTCGGGAAGAAATCTCGCATCAGAAACATCTTCAGCAGGTTGCGCTCCCCCTCCTTGATGCTTCGGGGAGGGGGCGGGGAGCGGGGTAGACCTTCACATGCGCTCCCCCCTTGATGCTTCGGGGCGGGGTGTAGAGTCAGCGTGTACAATAGGCACGGGATCTAAGGAGAACACATGCCAAGCACCTATCTCGTTACGGGTGGTGCCGGATTCATCGGCTCGCACCTCGCCGAAAGCCTGCTGCAAGACGGGCAGCGCGTGCGCATCATCGACAACCTGCTAACTGGCAAGCGCGAGAATCTGGCGTATCTGGGCGCGCTGGCTGGTGACTTAGAATTTGCCATTGGCGACATCAACGATGTCGACTTGCTGCGGCGGCTGATGCGCGATGCCGACTTTGTGCTCCACCAGGCCGCCCTGCCATCGGTCCCGCGCAGTCTGGCCGACCCGCTGGAGACGCATCTGCACTGTCTCACTGGCACGTTGAATGTGCTGGTTGCCGCGCGTGATTGTGGCGTTAAACGGGTGGTCTATGCCGCTTCATCATCAGCCTATGGCGATCAGCCGGGCGCTGCCAAACACGAATCCATGCGCCCCGCCCCCATCTCGCCCTATGGAGTCGCCAAACTCGCTGGCGAATATTATGCCGCCGCTTTCACTCACAGCTATGGTCTGGAGACGGTGGCGCTGCGCTACTTCAATGTCTTCGGACCGCGTCAAGACCCCGCTTCGGAATACGCCGCCGTCATCCCCAAGTTCATCACGCTGATGCTGGATGGCAAACAACCACGCATCTTTGGCGACGGCGAGCAAAGCCGCGACTTTACCTATATCGACAATGTCGTGAGTGGCAACCTGCTGGCTTGCGCCGCACCAGACGCAGCGGGCGCGGTAATCAACCTGGCGACCGGCGGACGCATCACGCTGAATGACCTGGTCGCGCAATTGAATGCCGCGCTGGGCACAGACCTGCCGCCCATCCACACCCCAGAGCGCCCCGGCGACATCAAGCACTCGCGCGCCGATGTAAGCAAAGCCAAAGAACTGCTGAGTTTCGCGCCTGTCGTCGAGTTTGCAGAAGGCTTGCGGCGGACCGTGCACTGGTATCGAAAGCGCAAAGCCTAAGCAGCGTCTCGCCGCCTTGCCCCTGTAAGCCCCCCCCGATTTTGGCGCGTCACTCCAACTTGGCTATAATCCGCGCCAGCGACCGCAGCAGCCGCGAGGCAGCCATGTACACCGACCTCAACAGCGACCAATATCACCAGCAATTCGCCAGCCGCGACCGGGACGACTATCAACTTATTGATGTGCGCGAAGACGACGAATATGCCGAAGCCCATCTGCCCGGCGCAATCAATATCCCGCTGAGCGAATTCATGGCGCGCGTCGATGAAATTGACGAAGACCGGCCCGCCCTGCTGGTCTGCAACACCGGCGTCCGCTCGTCCCAAGCCGCTATGTACCTCGCCAGCCTCGGCTACGAGCAGCTCTACAACCTGGAAGATGGCACCAAAGGCTGGCTGGCGGATGGACTGCCTGTCGAACGAGAATGACTCTCGCCCGCAATACCCCCCTCGGTCCCCCCGACGAGTCAGGGGGAGGCTGACCCCCACCCAAACCCCTTCCCCAAAACGAGGGAGGGGCTTTTCACACCCCATCAATACACCTGTCGGGTCGGGAGCAGCATAAGGGGTTGGCTACCCTCCCTGACTCGTCGGGGAGGGGCTGGGGGAGGGGTAAAATGCGGGAGGGGCTGGGGGAGGGGTTGGCTACCCTCTCTGTCCTGACGGGGCGGGGTACAACTTTCTATTTGAAAAACGGGGTGATTACTTGCTATTCTTCGCAGAATTGAACTGAAGCAAGTGCTATTCGTTTTCTGGGAATAAAGGAGACTCCAGCCATGGCTTTACGCTCGATGGTAGGCGCAAACATCAAACGCAAAGAAGATCCCGGCTTGATCAATGGCGCTGGCAAATATGTAGGCGATATCAAATTGCCGGGCATGGCGCATGTGGCATTCCTGCGCAGTCCCTATGCGCATGCAGACATCCTCGGCATCGACCGCGCAGCTGCCGAATCGCGGCGCGGCGTGCATGCGGTGATCACTGGCGCAGACCTGCAGGATGAATGGGAGACGGTGCCAGTCGCCGGCGGCCGCAAAGCGCGCGCCAATTACAGCCACTATGCCATCTCGGCGGGGCGCGTGCGCCATGTGGGCGAGATCGTGGCGGCTGTCATCGCCGAAAGCGCCGAAGTCGCGGCCGACGCCCTGGACGATATCGCCGTTGACTATGCAGAATTGCCCGCCGCGGCCGACTTGCTGAGCGCGTATGCAGGCGCTGCACCGCCGATCTTCGCCGGGCTGGACAGCAATATCGTCGATACTGGCGAGAAGAAGAGCGACGATGTCGATGCCGTGTTCGAAAAAGCGCCACACACGTTGTGCCAGCGCATGCACAGTCAGCGCGTCGCCGGCGTGCCCATGGAAGTTCGCGCCGCCCTCGCCGCGCCCGATGCCGTAACCGGCGGTTTGACTCTCTGGACGAGCACACAGATCCCGCATGGCGTGCGCTCGGCTTTGGCAGAGGCGCTGCGCCTGCCCGAAAATACACTGCGGGTCATCGCGCCCAATGTCGGCGGCGGCTTCGGCGTGAAGAACCAGCTCTACCCCGAAGAGATGGCGCTGGCGAAGCTGGCGCAGCTGCACAACAAGCCGATGCGCTGGTCGGGCACGCGCGCCGAACACTTCGTCTCCACAACGCACGGCCGCTCGCAGATCGCCGATGTCGAAGTCGCTTTTGACGACGCGGGACGCATCCTCGGCCTGCGCCTGCATGTAATTGGCGAGCTGGGTGCCTATCCGCCCTTCTATGACATCGCGCACCTGACCGGCCTCATGGCGACCGGCAACTACGACATCCCCGCCGTGCACTTCAAAGCCAGCAATGTCTTCACCAACACGGTGGCGGTGGCAGCCTATCGCGGCGCAGGCCGCCCAGAAGCCATCTATTACATCGAACGGGCCATCGACTTGATCGCGGGCGAGCTTGATATGGACCCGGCCGATGTGCGGCGTCGCAATTATATCCAGCCCGACCAGTTCCCCTACAAGACGCCCACTGGCTCGACATACGACACCGGCGAATACGAGAAAAACCTGGACACAGCGCTGCGAGCGGCAGATTATCACACGTTGCGCGCCGAACAAGCGCAACGGCGGGCGCATGACGCCGACAGCCTGCTGGGCATTGGCATGGCGACTTATGTCGAGATGTGCGGCTTTGGTCCCTACGAAAGCGGCGTTGTGCGCGTCGAACCCAGTGGCACGGTGACCGTCTATACCGGCACATCGCCGCATGGCCAGGGCTTGCAGACAACCTTCGCCCAGGTCGTCGCCGATGAGATTGGCGCGGATTATGACGATATCGTCGTGCGTCATGGCGATACCGGCTCGCAACCTGTCGGCGTGGGCACATTCGGCAGCCGCAGCCTGGCCGTGGGCGGTTCGGCCATCGTCCGCGCCTCCAAGGTCGTCCGCGAAAAAGCCATAAAAATCGCGGCGCACATGCTAGAAGCGGCGCCCGGCGATATCGAATTTGCCGATGGCGAATACCGTGTCAAAGGCGTGCCCGGCAGCAGCCTCAGCCTCAGCCAGATCGCCAAGCGCGCCTATAGCGAGCGCCTGCCCGACGATATCGACACGGGCTTGGAAGGCACCGATTTCTTCCGCCCGCCCGACTTCATCTATCCATTCGGCAGCCATGTCGCCGTGGTCGAAATCGAGCGCGAAACCGGCATCATCAGCCTGCGCGCCTATTATTCTGTGGACGACTGCGGTCCGCGCATCAGCCCGCTGCTGGTGGCTGGGCAGATTCACGGCGGCTTGGCGCAGGGCATCGGGCAAGCGCTGCTCGAGCAAGTCATCTATGATGAACAAGGCCAATTGTTGACCGGCACCATGATGGATTACACCATGCCGCGCGCCGACGACTTCCCGCACTTTTCGCTGGACCAAACCGTGACCGAAACCACATTAAATCCGCTGGGCGCGAAAGGCATCGGCGAGGCTGCCACCATCGGCTCGACACCCGCTGTCGTCAACGCCGTCATGGATGCGCTGCGTCCGCTGGGCCTGCGTCATATCGACATGCCCTTGACCCCCCGACGCATCTGGGAAGCCATGCAATCCGCCTAAACACCGAGCGGAATCTGGACGAAGCAGATTGGGAGCAATTCATGAAAATCAGACTGATTGCGCTGTTGCTCATCGCATGCATCAGCAGCAGCATCGCCACAGCCCAGACATTTCAAATCCGCGCCAACCGGGGCCTCAACCTGCGGGCAGACAGCAGTTTGCAGTCGCGCGTTGTCGATACCGTGCGCGCCGGCGACACCCTGCAAGTGGTCGGCAGCTTCAACAAATGGCTGAAAATCGACCGCAATGGCAGCAGCGTTTGGCTCGCCGACTGGACAGACTACAGCCGCGTGCAAGAATCGACACAGTCGGTCGCGCAACCTGTCGGCGCGGCGATTGACAACTGCTGCTTTGTCGACAGCCAGTGCAGCAGCGACCAAGACTGGACGGATGGCTATTTCCGATTCCAGCGCGGAGAGTGCCCGGCGCCGCCTCAACCCGCCATTTCTGTGCCGGCCGCGCCTGTCAGCTCGCCTGTCGCCGCTGGCGGCAGACCACAACCCTTGCGCCCCGAAAGCGCGACTCCACACCTGCCCCATTCGATAACCGACTGGTCGCGCGTGGGCGAACCCGGCGTGGACAATTGCTGCCAGATCGGCTGGGATTGCCAAAACGACACGGAATGGCTGCGCGGTTTTCAGGTCTATCAAGCCAGCCAATGCCATCACAGCGCGCTCGTGATTGCCGGCTCCAACCATTTCAAATCCATGGCCGAGCAAGCCTTCGTGGCCATGCGAAGTCGCGCGCCACATTGGTATGCCTATGTGATAAGCGGCTTGCACGGCGCAACGATGCTGGGACCAAACGAAGGCGGCGGCACGCATCCTAATCACAGGTCATACCAAACAGGCTTCCACAACCAGCACGCTCCCACCGAGTCGGATGTATTTGACTTTGTGGGCGGTTTGGCGCACGAAGCCTGCCACCTGCATATGTGGAACAGGGGCTTGGCTGTCGCCAGCTGGACCAACGAATTGCCCTGTGTAGAAGCCCAGCTTTATGCCACAGAAGCAGTCGACCCCATCAACCGGCAAAGTTATTGGCTGCGCGATCTCATCGCCAATCTGCACGACCCGTCGCGCTGGTGGTGGTAGGCGCTTTCCACCGCGCGGCAGCCCACGAATAGTCGCATGTAGGGGCGGCTCAAGAGTCGCCCCCCCTCGAAAGAGCCGGGGCAGACACAGCGCGCGCGCCTGGCTGTATAATCCAGGTGGCAGACAGCGCGGGAGCAGCGCCATGAAGAACTACACGATGGAATCGGCGGTCGCCAACTTTGCGGAATTGATGGAGCACGCCCAACAGGGACTGGTCGTCAACATCGTCGGCAGCGATGGGCGTGAATACCAACTCAAACTGACGCCCCTGCCGCCCAGAAAGCCGCGCACGCCCGGCAGCGCCAAAGGTCGAATCACCATGTCTGACGAGTTCTTTGACCCGTTGCCCGAATTCGAACCGTATATGGAATGACCACCCTTCTTGACACATCAATCTATATCTGGTTCGTCGTTGATGACAGCAGCGTAAGCGCAACCGCGAGAAACCACCTGGAAGACTCCGAAAGCAGCATTTGCCCTGAGCCTCCTACGCAGCCGCTGGGGCGTGGACAATGATGGTATACTTGCCAGACAAGCAAGCGCGGGAGCAGCGCCATGAAGAGCTACACGATGGAAACGGCGGTCGCCAACTTTGCGGAATTGATGGAGCACGCCCAACAGGGACTGGTCGTCAACATCGTCGGCTGCGATGGGCGCGAATACGAACTCAAACTGACGCCCCTGCCGCCAAGGAAGGGTCCCCGCAAGGCTGGACGCTTGAAAGGCAAGATCTTTATCTCCGACGACTTTGACGAACCCATGCCCGAGTTCGAGCCGTATATGGAATGACCTACCTTCTTGACACATCAACCTATATCTGGTTCGTTACTGATGATCCAAGGTTGAGCGCGCCGGCGAAGCGATACCTGGAAGCTGCTGACAGTATCGTCTACCTGAGTCTCGTAAGTATATGGGAGCTGGCGATCAAGGCACGCTTGGGGCGAGGACTTAGCCTTCCTCGGCCATTTATCGAGATGATTGACGAAGAGATCTTGGCGGATCGTTTTCAGTTGCTGCCAATCACGGTTGACCATATCAAAAGTGTCTTTGGCCTACCGCTGCACCACCGAGACCCTTTCGACAGGCTGCTCATCGCCCAGTCGCTTGCCGAAGACCTGCCCATCATCAGCAGCGACAGCGTCTTCGACCGTTATCCCAGCGACCGATTTTGGTAGCGGGCTTTCGCGATGAGCCTGTTCATTGCTTTCATTTTGGCTGCCGTCTTGCTGGGTGCCGGCGCGATGCTCTCGCCCGCCTGGCGCACTGCACAACCTCGCGTGGCTTTGGCCGCTACCTTGTGCCTGGCGGTGATCGTCGGCGGCGCGGTCTTCTATGCCGAGATTTTCAGCTGGGATACCCTGGTCGTCGATTATCTGCTCTTCGCGCTGCTGGCTGGTGTCGTGCTGGGTGGCACCTTGACGACTGCGCAAGCTCGCGCCGAAGCCCGTGGCGAACGACTCAGCGACCACGACCAAGGCTGGCCCGGTCCCGAAGACCTGGCCTTCTTCGGCCTGGTGTCGCTGCTGCTGCTCGTCCCGCTTTTGCAGATGCCGCTGCCGCTGGGGGAGCATGGTCAAGCGCTCGCCCTGCACAGCCTGGCTGCCCGCGATGGCGGTTCGTTCGCAACGCTCGCTCCCTACGCCAGCAGTTCGCCCATCATCATTGCGCCTGGCTTTCACGCGCTTTCTGCTTACCTCAGCCAGCAGCTGGGCCAGCCTGTGCCCATCGTCCAACAAAGCACAGCGGCGGTCGTGCTGCTGATGCTGGTCTGGCTGGCCTACGACTTCGGCGCGGAGCTGCATGACAAGCGGCTGGGCCGAGCGCTGGCGCTGGGGCTACTCCTTTGCGGCGGCACGTTCAGCAGCCTGCTCGCTGGACAGTACAGCCAGTTATTGGCGATGCTGTTCGCGCTAGCCTTCCTGCTATATGCGCTGCGCCTGCTACAGCGCTGCAACCTGGTCGATCTGGTCGCGGGCGGTCTGCTGCTGGGCGCGGTCATGTACACCAGCCTGACGTTTGCTTTGGCGGCGCTGCTTTGCCTGACGCTGCTGATCGGCCTGGCCTGGCAACAGCGACATCAATTCGACCGCTCGGCGCGCTGGTGCACGACGCTGGGCATTCTCGCAATTGCGCTGCTGGGCACGGCTCCCTGGCTGATTAACAACCTGTCTCTGCTGCTGCCGGTCCCTCCCTCTGAGAGTCCACCTGCTAGTTCGAACCTCGTCCATGTGATTCGCGGACAAGGCTATGTGGTGCTGCCGCTGGTGGTCTGGGGTATGCTTGTCGGCTGGCGCGCGCCGGGCGGGCGGCGTTTTGTCTCGCTGCTGATGAGCGGCTGGCTGTTGTTGCTGATGGATCTTGCGCTGTTGGGGGTGTTGCCGCGCATGTTGCCAGCTTTGGGCGCGCTGGTCGATGCCAGCAGCCTGGCTCGCCACGCGGTCATTTTGCCTTTCAGCTGGTTCGCCGGGCTGGCCTTGCTGGATATTTGGGAAGCGCGTCTGCCCCTTGCGCTGCGTGCCCGACTGCGCAGAAATGCCCGCCGCTGCCTGGTCCTGTCTGCGCTGGGGATCTGCCTGCTTTTCTTCACATTCGAGCCAGCCCTGCACAGCCTGCGCGCGCTGCTGGACCTGCCCGCCGTCACAGCGAATCGCGATGACATCGCCGCGATGGACTGGCTGCGCAATAATACGCCGCCCGACGCCTTGCTGCAAGCTGCCGATGGCGATGGTTGGCTACCCGTGTTGGCCGAGCGGCGCGCAATCGACTTCCGCGCCTACAGCTATTTTGAACGGGCGCTCGTCCAGCCAGCCGAATCTGCCGCCGGCGCAGATTTCCTGCTCGTGCCAGCAGACAGCGACTTCCTCGCCGATCCACCTCTGCAACTCGTCTTCCAGCCAGGCGAAACGCGTGTCTTCCAGCGACATGCCTCTTAACAAGCCTAAGCCCACCGTGCCCTAATCAAGGAGAATATCATGTCCAAACGAAAAGTAGTCCTAACTGGCGCAAGCGGCACCATCGCTGGCGTCTTGCTGCCTGCCCTGCGCGAGCGCTATGACCTGTGCCTGCTCGATGCGCGAACGACCGACATGGACGGCGCAGAAGTGGCCGGCGTCCAGGTCGTGGACTTGCTGGACAAAGACCGCGACCGCTATCGCCACCATTTTGCCGGCGCAGACGCCGTCGTGCATTGCGCCTATTTTCGCCAGCACGGACGAGGCGATGATGTCTATTTCAGCAGCGAGCTGGAAAACTTGCAGATGACCTACAATGTCTACCAGGTCGCCTGGGAAGAAGGCCTGCGCCGCCTGGTCGCCGCCAGCACCAATCACGCCGCCGATCTCTATGAGAATTATGCGCTGGATGGCGGGGTGCCGATGATCACGCCCGACATGAATGCGTCGGACAATTGGTACGGCTGGGCAAAGATCGCTTTCGAGCAGATCGGACAGGTATATGCCAGCGGGGTCAGCCATGGTGGTCGACCGTTGGAAAATGTGCAGATCCGTATCGGCGGTCCGCGCGAAACCGATGTGGAAAACGCGCCACTGGGCGACCTGCGTACCATGCGCCGCGCCCTCGCCGTCTATATCAGCCAACGCGATATGGCGCAGCTATTCACCAAAAGCATCGAAACAGCCGATATCCGCGACGAACTGGGCCTGCCTTTCCAGATCTTCTATGGCATCAGCAACAATCCGCAGGCCATCTGGAGCATCGCCAATGCCCGGCGTGTCATCGGCTATGCACCGCAGGATAATTCCGAAGAGCGCTTCTTCGCTTCTGTCCAGGCGCATATGCAAGCGGCCGGTGTCTTGGATTAGCGCAAGAGCCGCGGCGCCACTTCGCGCATATAGGGCAGCAAAGTTTGCAAAGCGCCTGCCAATGCGGCCAGCGCCATGTCCAGCTCGGCTTCTTGCAAGGGCGTCGGCACGCTGAACATGCCGCGATTGCTGCTGTAGACGCCACGATTTAGTAGCTCCACTTGCAGCAGGGTGTACAGGTCGCCGGTGTCTTCGGCTGCCCGCCGCGCATCGCCCAGGTTGACCACTGGCGCGTCTGTCCACTGAATCTGCTGCAGTGAGCCAAAACCCAGGCATTGCGCGCGAATCCCCAGCGCCGCAAAGAGCTCGTTGAGGTCCTTCGCCAGCCGCTCGCCCAGCCCGTTTATCCGTGTGATTGCCGCCGCATCCAGCCGCCGCAGCGCTTCTTCGCCCGCCACCATGGTGATGCTGTTGCCATTGAATGTGCCGCTGTGGAACAAGGCGTCGGCGACCTGGGCAGGGTCGTATTGCGCCATGATCTCGCGCCGCCCGCCAAACGCGCCCACCGGGAAGCCGCCGCCGATGATCTTGCCAAGCGCCGTGAGATCGGGCACGACGCCCGCTATCTGCTGGAAGCCGCCCGGTGCCAGACGCAGCGTGACGATCTCATCGAACATTAGCAACACACCATAGCTATCTGCCAGCGCCCGCAGCCCAGCCAGATAGCCCGGGGCAGGTGGGATCATCCCGCCCGCATTGGGCAGCGGCTCGATGATGATGCCAGCGATGCGCTCATGATGCTCTGCCAGCAGCGCTTCCATGGCGGACAAATCGTTGAATGGGACAACCAGCGCCGATTGCAGCACCGCGCTTGGCACGCCGCGGCTTTCCAGACGGGTTTTTGGCTCTTGTCGGGACTCGAGCCCCGCGCTGATGTTGATCTCAACGAAATCGTGCGAGCCATGATAGCCGCCATCTATCTTGACGATGATGTCGCGTCCGCTATAGGCGCGCGCGGTCCGCATCATCATCATCGTGGCTTCTGTGCCCGAATTGGTGAAGCGCAGCATGTCGATGCCCGGCACGCGCTGGACAATTTGCCGTGCCAGCGAGACTTGTGGCGAGGCCACTGTGCCAAGCGCCGTCCCGCGCAGCAACTGGTCAGCCGCCTGCTCGACGATGCCCGGCTGCGCATGCCCGTGCACCAGCGATGTATAGTTGTTCAGCAAGTCCAGGTAGCGGTTGCCATCGCCATCGTGCAGCCATGCGCCCTCGCCGACTGTCATGTAGGTCGGATAGGGCGATATGCGCGTCGCGCCACGCGTCTCGCCGCCCGGCAGGTAGCGCAGCGCCTCGGCATGATGCGCCCGCGAAGCCGGTGTGCGCGCACGATACCGCGCGATGATATCTCGTTTTACCTCTGCCGCTGTGGTCGCCCCGGCCATGGCCACGCTCCTTGTCATTCCCGCATGTTGCCC
>JAJDZQ010000156.1 GCA_022824565.1 Anaerolineae bacterium
ATCGGGATATCGGGATTGGGACGGTGCAACTGATACAAGTCGATGTAGTCGGTTTGCAGTCGCCTCAGCGAATTCTCGCACTCCATGATGATATGCCGCCGGTTGTTGCCACCCGAAAGGATGTCGTCATCGTCCATCTGCCCGTGCACCTTGGTCGCCAGCACGATGCGATCGCGCTGGTTATTGCGCAACAGGGCTGTGCCAACGACCTCTTCGCTGGCGCCACGTCCATAGACATTTGCCGTGTCAAAAAAGTTGATGCCAGCGTCGATGGCGCGGTCGATTATGTCCGTGCCTTCGCGAGGCGGCGTCGACAAACCGAAGTTCATGCAGCCGAGGCACAGCTCGCTGACCATCACGCCAGTCCGCCCTAGCGAGCGATACTTCATCACATTCTCCCTTCTTTGGGTCGTTTGCCCATATTTTACCCACGAAATCAGCTTTGGGCAGGGGGCGCTGCTGGCAGGAAAATCGTACAATGGCGGCAGGCAACAGCGACAAATCGGACAATGCGGGAGGCAGTATGCGGAGCTTTGGCAGATTGAAAGACGGCCAAGAGGTCTTTGAATACACATTGCAGAATACGCGCGGCATGCAAGTCAAATTGATCACCTATGGCGGCATCATCACCTCAATCCGCGTCCCTGACCGGGTCGGACGGCTGGCCAATGTGGCGCTGGGCTTCGACAATCTGGCGCAATATGCGGACGAGCACCCGTATTTCGGCGCGATTACCGGGCGGTATGCCAATCGCATCGCGGGCGGACAATTTGTGCTGGATGGAGTCGCCTATGCGTTGGCGAAGAATGCCGGGTCGCATAGCCTGCATGGTGGCGCGGTCGGTTTTGACAAGCGAGTTTGGCAAGCGCAGGAGCGGGATGGCGCGGTGGAATTGCGCTATCGAAGCCCGGACGGAGAAGAAGGCTATCCGGGAGCGCTGGATGTCGCTGTTCGCTATGGGCTGGACGACGACAATGCGCTGCGCATCGCTTACACTGCCGAAACGGACGCGCCGACCGTGCTCAACCTGACGAACCACAGCTATTTCAACTTGCTGGGCGAAGGCGAAGGCACAATCTACAATCACATATTGACCCTCAATGCCGACCGGTATACGCCCACAGACCTTGCGCAAATCCCCAGCGGCGAGATCGCGCCTGTGGCTGGTACGCCCTTCGACTTCCGCATTCCCAAAGCTATCGGTCCCGGGCAGCGCTCGGCACATGCGCAGATTGTCCGCGCAAAAGGCTATGACCACAATTTTGTGCTGTGCCGCGACGGCTTGTCACTGGGCGAGCTGGGCTTTGCGGCGCGCGTGTATGAGCCAGTCTGCGGGCGGATCATGGAAGTCTGGACCAGCCAGCCAGGCATCCAGTTTTATGCGGGCAATGTGCTGGATACCACCTTGGTGGGCAGCAGCGGGCGGCTGTATCGGCAAAGCGATGGGCTGGCGCTGGAAACACAGCACTTCCCCGATTCGCCAAATCAGCCACATTTTCCCTCGACTGTCCTGCGGCCGGGCGAGCGCTTTCAATCGGTCACCATCTACAAGTTTGCTACCGACTGAGGGCTGCGCTCAGTATTGTGCGGTCGGGTCGAAGGCATCGCGCAAGCCATCGCCGATGATGTAGAGGCAGAGCACAACAATCGTAATCAGCAAGCCGGGCAAGATCATCAAGTGCGCCTGCTCTGTGATAAATTCACGAGACTTGCTGAGCATATTGCCCCAGGTGGCGGTGGGCGGCTGGACGCCCAAGCCCAGAAAGCTGAGCGAGGCTTCGATCAACATAACGATGCCGATATTGCGGGCGAGGGTGACGATGGTCAGCGAGAAGACATTGGGCAGAATGTGCACTTGCATGACGCGAAAATCGGACGCGCCGATCGCTTTCGCGCCAATGATATATTCGCGCGCGCGGATGGCGAGTGTCTCACCGCGAACCAGGCGGGTTGTCGCCGTCCAGGTCAGGAATACGATGACCAAAATCAGCGAGTTTGCATCGGGCCTGAAAACAGCCGAGATGACAATTAACAAGACCAAACCGGGAATGGCATTGAGCGTGGTGATAACCCAGTTGACCAGGTCATCAATGAGCCCGCCATAATAACCAGTGAGGATGCCGAGAGTCACGCCAATCACCAGCGCGAGAAAAGCCGACATAAATCCAATGAATAGCGAAACCTGGCCAGCATATAGCAGGCGCGCCAGGTGATCGCGGCCCAGATTATCCGTTCCCAGCAAGTGCCCTTCGCTGAAGACAGGTAGGTATTTCGATGCCGAGGCGTCGGTGGTATTGGGGTCGACACCCAGGAAGCCGGTGATGAGCGGGGCAGCGACGGCGGCGGCAGTCAAAATCAGTAGCACGGCTATCGCCGCCATCGACAAACGGTCTCGCCACAATCGCGAGAGCGCCCGGCTTGTCAGCGAACGGCTGCGTACTTGTTCTTCGGCAGCGCCAAACCGCTTTTGCGTCATCGTCGGCTCCCTAGTCGATGCGAATCCGCGGATCAATGAGCACATAAAGGATGTCCGATAGTAGGAACCCCAAAATTGTGCCGAGCGAAGCGAAGATGACGATGCCCATCACCACCGGATAATCTTGTTGAACGGCTGCGTTGTAGGCGATCCGTCCCACGCCGGGCCATGCAAAGACGGTCTCGATGACGATGGCGCCAGCCCAAACATTGGTGATGATGGGACCCAGCAACGTGGCGACCGGGATCATGGCGTTGCGCATCGCATGGCGGAAATTGACAACTTGTGGCGCCAGCCCCTTGGCGCGGGCGGTGCGGATGTAATCTTCGCTCAGCACTTCCAATGTGGATGTGCGGACATAACGCGAAAAAAGCGCCACGAAGCCAGCCGCCAATACCACCGTGGGCAAGACCAGGTAAATCAGCCGTTCGAACAGCGGCGGACAAGTGCCATATAGATTGACGACGCAGCGTCCGCCGATAGGCGCAATTTTCAGCCAGACGCCAAAGATAGCCAGCAGGATGTAACCGAGCCAAAAGTTTGGAATGGCGTCGAAGATAACAGCCAGAACGCGCGAGATGTTATCGAAGGCGCGCCCCCTGGTTACGGCAGACAAGACGCCAACCGGGATTCCGATCGCCAAGGCTGTCACCACCGCGGCGATGCCCAGCTCGAGCGTGGCTGGCAGGTTGGCCAAGAAGATATCCATGACCGGCTGTTTTTTCACGAAAGAACGGCCAAAGTCGCCGCGCAAGATGCCATAATTGTCGCCGGGCGGCTCGGGGATGCCATCGTCATCTTCGTCCAGCGGCACGAGAGGCGTGAAGGCGGCATCGGCGATTCCATCGCCATCGGTATCCCAGCGCAGCCAATCATCGCCCGCCAGCCAGCGCAGATACTGGATGTGGAAGGGGTCGTTTATGCCCAGTTGCTTCGCCAGGCGCTCGCGGGTTTCGGCTTTGATATTCGGCGCCAGATACAGGCGCTCGACAACGCTGCCGGGCGCCAGCCACAGCAGCAGGTATGTGAACAAGGTGATGCCAAAAAATGTTGGAATAGCTTGTATCAAGCGGCGAATTATGTATTTGATCATGCGCGATGCCAGTTCCCGGAGACCAGTATTTGCGTGTGCGCTTAACAACTGAGGTTTAGGAAATAGTACCCCCATCCCCCGTCCCCTTCCCCCACAAAGAGGGAAGGGGAGTTATTCCAAGGTGTACTTCGCCTCCAAACCCCTCCCTATTTATGCGCCGCGTAGACACTGGCGGTCGGGGAGATCTAGAGTAGGGGACAAACCGGCGCGTCCCCATTGCAATTCTGGACAGGATGCTAGGGATTGATGGCCAGATTCGCCATGTTGGCATAGCGAGTCTCGGCATAGGGCATCCAGTTTTGCACGGCATTGGATTCTGCATACATCGAGAAGGGCGCGAAGAGCCACCACCAAGGCACTTCGTCATGCAGAATCTGGCTGATTTCATGATAGAGCGCCTGGCGTTCGCCAAGGTCGCAGCCGGGCAGCGATAACGCTTGATCATAGAGCTCGGTCACGCGGTCGTTGCGATACGACACAAAGTTGAAGCCGCCGCCGACTGTATCGCCGACGGGCGTAAAGACATTGCGCGCATCGGTATCTTGAGCGAGGTTGGTGAAACCAATCATGATGGCGTCAAAATCTTGACCCAGCAGGAAGGTTACCAGGGGACCGAATTCGATCGTCTGGAAATCGACCGCGATGCCGATTTGTCCCAATTGATCCTGGATGACCGTGCCAGCTGCTTCGCGCACCAGATTGCCCGAATTCGTCAGCAATTCGAAAGCGAACTCGGTGCCGGGCTCGGCATAGAGCGCGTCTTCGGTGGCGACAAGCGGCGTGCTGGAGTCGGCGTCATGGTCGACAAAGCCGGCTTCTGCCAGCAGCGCCAGGGCGGCATCGGGGTTGTATTCCCAGGGTTCGATGCTCGCGTCATAGCCCCAAAGCGCGGGCGTGCCAAAGCTGTTGACCTGGATGCCTTCGCCTTCGGCAGCGCCTTCGATGATATCGGCATAATTCACCGCCTGGGCGAGCGCCTGGCGTACGCGCATATCGCCGAAGAAGTGGTGATGGCCTTGATCGACCGGATTGCCGTCTTCATCCAAGCCGTCAATCGGATTGCTGCGGTCGGCCATGTTGAAGCCGACGAAGGTTAAACCGTCATCGACATATTCGTAAATCTGGAACTCGCCAGCTTCGGCTTTGTCGCGGAACTCTTGCATGCGAACGGCCGGAACAGAAGCGGAGCCAGCCGTGCCGACCGAATTGACTTCGCCCGCCAGGAATTGCTCGATGCCGACCAGTTGATCGGGCACATTGCGCAGGATGTAGCCTTCGGGCGAAACCGGCATCCAGTGATTGTCATTGCGGATCATGCTGGTCTGCTCATCGGCAACCAGCGCGCCAAAGTTGAAGACGCCAGAGGTGACGCTCGGATTCTTGTTGTATTCGAGGTCGTTAATCTGGGCGAAGTCGCCATCAATCAGCGACTCGATATGGTGCTTGGGCAAGATGCCGAAGTCGTTCAGCTCGTCCAGGGCGCGGCAGGATGCCAGCTTCAAGTTCACAACCAGGGTCGTGTCATCTATTGCCTCGACGCTGTCCACGCTTTGCAGCACACTGCCACGGGGAGAAGAAGTTTCGCCGCTGGCCAAGGCGTCGAAAGTAAACTTGTAATCATGGGCGGTGACAGGCCTGCCATCGTTCCACATGACATCGTCGCGCAAAGTGAAGGTGTAGACCAGCCCGTCGTCAGAAAGCGACCAATCCAGCGCCAGCCCATTGTCCTGGTCGTTGCGTCCACCCATCATCGGCGCGCGCGTCACGGGGTCGATATTGTAGATATTCGGGAAGAGGAATTCGGTCAGCGACAGATCGACCGTATTGTTGGTGAGCAAGGGGTTGATGGTGGTGGGGTCGCCACCGAAGTTTGTCCCGATGAGGATGCCGCCCTCTTGCGCGCTTGCTCCGACGGCAAGCAGCGACATGAGCGCCAGCAGCAGCAGGACTCGGCTAAGCTTGTACATGTTTTCTCTCCTGAAAAATTGGGTTGCCCAAAATTGCCGATGCAGATTGCACGACACCGCCAGTATAGCAGCAATCACCTGCGTTTATCCAGCGCGTTGAAAACGAGCCAGGGCAATCGCATTGTATTGTCTATTTGCCACAGAGACACCGAGCGCACAGAGTTGAATGTGGTTGTCGAGTGAATCAAATCTCTGTGTTCTCTGTGTTGAATTATGTTTTGATGCGAATGCATTGCTACACAAGCTGCGCGTTGGGCGTCCAGCGCATATCCGCGTCAAAGGGATAACAGGGTCGCTGGATGCGCTGGAAGGGCAGGGCAGCGATGTCCTGGTTGACCGCGCCAGGAGAAAGCGCCAGGAAAGAGCCGCCAGTCGCCATTTCTTTCAGCTCGGGCACCAGATAGCCGATCTTCACCGCGATGATGGCATGCCGCTCGGGGATGATGCCCAGATCAAGAAATTGCTGCCGCCGCTGGAAGGAGGTGCGCCGCGCCGTAAGCAAAACGCGGATGCCGCCCAGACGCAGGACAACCTGCGGGTTATCTGCGTCCGCTTTGATAAATTCGACTTCGCCGCGCACGGGCAAGGGCTGCGAGTTGCGGTTGTCCAGCTTGCCGCCCAGATCCAGCGAAACCTCGCCGCCTGCGCCAGCATCCAAACAGGCGCGCACAGCCGCTGCGTCGGTGATGCCGGCCAGCACCAGGTCGGGCGGCTGCAAGACCAGCGCGCGCTGTAAAAACGCTGTCACATCGCCGGGACCGCCAGCTGTCAAATTGTCACCCGAGTCGCTGATGAGCGCTGTGCCCGCCTCTACAGCCAGCGCCCGGCCGATGCTGTCGTCAATGGAGAGCGCTTCCACGCCAAACCGGAATTCGGCGCGCTTGTCCCAAAAATGTTGCGCCAGCCGATTCGCCGCCTGGATGATTGCGCTTTGCTCGCTGCCGATGGCGATGGCGCAGGCGGTCATGCGCGGTTCGTCCGCCCAAACATAGCCGACCTGGATGGTGGCGTCCCAGACTTGCTCGCCATCAATTTCGCCGGGGATCGCGGCATAGATGTCTTTGCCAGGCTGCCATTCGGTGCTGGTTTTTTCGCCCGGCAAGCCGATCGGGATTTTTACAAAGGCTTTGAATGGGCGCCGCTGGGCACGCAGGCAACGTAGCAGCAGCGACAGCGTCCGCGCGCGCGTTTCCAACGTGTCGATGTGCGGGGCGGTGCGATACCCGCTGATGATATCCAGCTGGGTCATGATGCGCTGGCTGACATTGCCGTGCAGGTCATAGCTGGCGGCAATCGGACAATCGCGCCCGACCAGCTCGCGGACCGCGCCGAACAGATCGCCTTCGGCATCATCCATGCCCTGCACATTCATCGCGCCATGCATGTCCAGGTAGACTCCGTCCACTGGCAGCAGCCCGCGCAGGCCAGCGAGCAGGCTGTTTTTGAGCGTGGCGTAGGCGCTGGCTTCGACAGGACCGCCAGGCATGGCTTTGGCTGTGATGGTGCCGTGAAAGTCGACTTGTGCATGGTCGGCGAGGAATGGATAGAGCGCATCGAATTGCGCATCGCCTTGCCGCACGATGCGGAAGTCTTCTAGCCGCGTCGGCAAGGGCGAAAATGTACAGCTTTCTGTGGCGATGCCGCCGATAGCGATTTTCATATCAATCCTCCCGATGTCGATGATGCCAAACCAGCGCCGATGCGCCCAGCGCCGCATTGCTCAGCTTTGCCAGCTTGATATCCACTGCCGCGCTGTTGATGGGCAGGCTGCGGGCGCGCAGTTCCCGTTGCATTGGCGCTTCGAGCAGGTGGTAGGCTGCCATAATCAAGCCCCCAGCCAATACAATCAGCTGCGGATTGAAGAGGTTCACGCACCAGGCGCAGGCCTTGCCCAGGGCGCTGCCCGCTTCGTGCATGACATGTCTTGCCAGCGGGTCGCCTGCTTCTGCCGCTTTGATGATTTCGCGCGTCGAGATTTCTGCCTGCCGCAAGAGCGAATCTGGATAGTCGGCGATTTGATGTTGGGCTTGGGCGACGATGCCTTTGCCAGAAATCGTCATTTCTAGGCAGCCGCGCATCCCGCAAGTGCAGGGCAGCCCGTTGACAGGGTCCAGCGATACATGCCCGATCTCCATTTCTGAATGCGCCGCGCCGCGCAGCAACCGGTTGTTGAGCAGGGCCGCACCGCCCAAACCCGTGCCAACTGTCAGATAGACGAAATGCGAAATGCCGTCCCAGCCGCCAAATTCCTGCTCGCCGATGGCGCCGCAATTTACATCGTTATCGACAAAGATGGGCAGCCGGCGCGACAGCCGGGCAACCAACGCATCGCGCACCGGGACATCCTTCCAGCCGAGATTGGCGGCATGCAAGGCGATACCGCGCTGCGACGCGACGGGACCTGGCACACCAATGCCAATGCCACAGATAGTCGCGTTGCGATCTAGATAGTGATTGAGCAGGCTGCCAATGCGATCGAAGAAATCTTCGACCATTGCGCCGCTGTTGGTTGGCAGGGTTTTGTCTGCGTAGATGCGCCCCTGGCGGTCGGCCAGGCAGAATGCCACTTTTGTGCCGCCGATATCCAGCCCGATAGCGAGTTCTTCTGGCATAAAGGTAGTTGCGCGCGCCTCAGCGATTCATCAGCCAGCTTGCCAACGCGACCAGCAGCAGCAGCAGCGCGCCGATCGCGGCCGACAAGATCGTGACTGTCTGTTCGGCGCTGTCTGGCTCGACAACGAAGAAGAGAAAGATAGACGCGCCCAGCACAAACACGCCCATGCGATAAAAAGCTTTCAGCATTTCAGGCGTCATGCAAGACCAACTCGTCTCCGCGTTGCAGGGGGATGCAAGCGACTTCGGAATCGACTAGCGCCTGGGGTGGCAGCGCCAATTGCGGCACGGCGATATCGCAAGCGCCCGGCACATACCAGGGGCAGCGCGGATGGAAAGAACAACCCGGCGGCAGCTCGGTCAAGCGCGGGATGTCTTCGCTGCGCAGTTGGATATGCTGCTTATTGCGCGTTTTTTGCGGGTCGGGCTCGGGAATGGCAGAAAGCAGGACTTTGGTATATGGGTGCTGTGGCGCGGCGATGATCTGTTGGGTCGCGCCGATTTCCACCAGCCGGCCCAGGTACATCACGCCAATGCGCCCGTCCCAGGCGAAGTACTTTGCCAAGGCGAGATCGTGCGTGATGAAGACGATGGTCACATCCAGGCGGTCGCGCAAGTCCATCATCATCTGCAGCAAGCCGATGCGGATCGAGACATCGACCATGCTCACCGATTCGTCGGCGACAATCACCGACGGCTCGGTGGTCAAAGCGCGGGCGATGCTAACGCGCTGGCGCTGCCCCCCGCTCAGTTGATGCGGATATTTGTCGACGAAGTCTTCGACCGGCGTCAGGTCGACCAGGTCGAGCAGCTCATTCACCCGATTTTCTGCGGCGCGCCGCCCAGTAACCAAACGATGCGCCAACAGCGGATAGCTCAGCATTTCCTTGACAGTCTGGGTTGGGTTGAGCGAGGCGTAGGGGTCTTGATGGATGATCTGCACACTGCGCCGATGCCGCCGCCGTTCTGCGCCGCGCAAGCCGTCGATATCTTGGCCTTCGAAGCGGATCGTGCCGCTGCTGGGTGGCAGCAAGCCGCAAATAATCTTGCCAGTGGTGGTCTTGCCACAGCCGCTTTCGCCGACCAGACACAAGAATTCCAGCTTGTTGACGGTGAAGTTGATATCTTGCAGCACCGGGACGACTGTGCGTCCGCTCTTGAAGCTGCGGTAGACGCCTTGCAATTCGATGATCGATTCGGGCATCAGACGCCTTCCTTGCGACTGGCGAGCAGCCGATCTTTGTGCCAGCAGGCCGCCAGGTGCGTTTCGTCATCCAACTGCAAGAGTGGGCTTTCTACCTGGCATTGCTCGCTGGCAAAGCTGCAGCGCGGGTGAAACTTGCAGCCACTGGGCGGCGCGATCAAATTTGGCGGCGAGCCCGGGATGCTCTGCAAGACATCCTGCGCATGCTCCAGGGTCGGCACGGATGTCAGCAATCCATATGTATAGGGATGCAGCGAGCGGTAGAAGATCTCGTCCACCCCGCCGACCTCGACAATTTCGCCGGCGTAGACAGTGGCGACCGTATCCGCCATTTCTGCCGCCAGCGACAAGTCGTGGCTGATGAAAATGATGCTGAAAAGCAATTGCCGCTGCATGTCGTTGAGCACATCGATGATGGCGCGCTGCGTCAAAATATCCAGCGCGGTTGTCGGCTCGTCCAAGATGACAACCTGCGGGTTCAGCAGCACGCCCAGAGCCAGCAGGGTGCGCTGTTTCATGCCGCCGCTCAGCTCATGCGGGAATGAGTCATAAACGCGTTCGGGGTCGAGCCGCACCAGCTCCAGCAACGAAAGCGCCCGTTTGCGGATGGCATCTTTGTCTGTCCAGCCATGGGCGCGAGCGGTGTCTTCGAATTGCTTGCGGATTTTCAAAACGGGATTGAAGGCATTCTGGGCGCCTTGAAAGACCATCGCGCAGTCATTCCAGCGAAACGAACGCAGTTGCCGGCGGCTGAGCCCCAGCACATCTTGCACGCGGTTTTCGTGCTGGTAGAGGATCTGCCCGCTGGTGACGACGGCGTTTTTGGGCAGCTTGCGGATAAGCGCCAGGCTGATTGTCGTCTTGCCGCTGCCGCTCTCGCCAATCAAAGCCATCGCCTCGCCACGCTTCAGTTCAAACGAGACATGGTTGGTGGCGCGCACATCGCCGCGCTCTGTGCGGTACACGATGGAAAGGTCGTCAACGCGCAAGACAATTTCTGGCGAAAGGGCTGACATCGGCATTATCCCTACCCGGCGCTGCGTAGACGCGGATCAAAGACTTCTTCGACAGCGCGCGCAAACAGCACCAGACACACCTGAAACAGGGCGATAGCCAGCACCGGCGCCAGCGCCATGGTCGCGCCATCCTGGTTGTATAGCGTCCCGCGCGAGCGACCGAAATAGATCATCACGCCCCAGGTGTACTCGCTGATCGGCGCCAAGCCCAGCACAACCAGCCCGATTTGAAAGTACATGGCGATGGTGATGGAAAAGATCAAATTGATGAGCACATAGCTGCTCATGTTGGGCAGGATCTCGCGGAAAATGATGTGATTCATGCTCAAGCCCAGGGAGCGCGCCGCTTCTACAAAATCACGCTCGCGCAGGCTGAGCACCTGGGCACGGATGGCGCGCAGCAGAGCGGGCCAGATCAGCAAGCCGATGATCACGCCCAGGTAGAGCGTGCTGTCGAAGCGAATCATGCCAGCCAGCACCACCAACAGGATGAATTGGGGAATTGCCAGGAATAAATTGGCCAGCGCAGTGAAGAATTTGTCGATCAATCCACCGGCCAGCGCCGACAATGACCCAAAGAAGAGCGCAATCAAGGTGGCGATGACGCCGCCAATCAGCGCGGTCAAGATGAGAATCTGGCCGCCATGCACCATGTGCGAGGCGATATCGCGGCCCTGCGTGTCTGTGCCCAGCAGATGCGGATAACCCAACGCAGGATTGGAGATGACGATGTTGTCATGGAATAGCTGGCGCAGCTCTGCGTCGTCTTGCTTGACGATTGCCTGGTCGACGGTCTTGGAGAAAATCAGCAAGCCGTCGATTTCTTGGTTGGCGAGGTCGGTCAGCGCAGCGAGAATGCCTGGTCCCTGGCGGCGGCTCGTCCAACGATAGGTCTCGACCGAGAGCGTGTCGCGCCAGGGCTCGATAAAGCTGGGACCGCCAGTTTGGTCGACAACGCCGACAGTCTTGCCCGCCAGCGCCTCCAGGCTGTCCCATTGCGGGTTGTCGCGGTGCACAGCCAGCTGAATGCGCGAACCGATTGGTCCGGTAATCTGGTCCAGCTTCGGCTCATTGTCGAATTCCACAAAGCCGGGCATGATGAAGGTGACGAAGAAATATAGCAGTAGCCCCAAGAAGCCGACAAAACCCGGCTTGTTCGCGCTCAAGCGGCGCACAAAACGAACCAGCCCACGCAGCAATTCCAGCGGCAGCGTCACCAGCGATTCCAACATGGGCGCACCCGCCACGGCTACTTCTCCCCCGAAACGCGCACGCGTGGATCAAGCAAGCCATAGGTCAAGTCGGCGAACAAGTTGGAGAAGACGATTGCCGCCGTCAGCAACAGCACAACGCCTTGCAACGAAGTGTAGTCGCGTACGGTGATCGACTGGAACAGGTGGTGGCCGATGCCCCAATAGACAAAAATCTCTTCGACCACGACGCCGCTGGACAGCACAAAGCCGATGCTAATCGTCAACTGCGTGAACAAGGGTAGCGCGGCATTGCGCCCGACATAGGAACTGATTACAGTGCGCTCCTTCAGCCCGCGCGCCTCGGCGACATTAACATAATCTTCGTTGAGCACACCAGTCGTGCTGCTCTTCATGCTGAGCATCCAGGTGCCCAGGATGGCGATGACATAAGTGAAGACGGGCAAGGCGGCATGTTCCAGCGCGCTGAAGATGAACTCGGCATTCAAGCCCGGCGTCAATCCCGCATCGTAGGTGCCGCGCAGCGCGCCGATATCAAACCAGCGCCAGGCGATGCCGGGCACGATGATGATCAGCAAGCCCCAAATATAGTTGGGCACGCCTGTCGAAAAAGAACTGAAGAAAGAAAGGATGTGGTCCAGCTTGGAACCGCGATAGTAGGCCATGGGCATGCCAGCGATGATGCCCAGCACAAAGCTGATGAGCAAGCCGCTGCCGACAGCGAAGACCGTCCAGGGCAAGAAGCGGGCGATTTCATCGATGACCTTGGTGCCCGGCGATGTGATGGATGTGCCCAGGTCCAGGCGCAGCAGGTCGCCCAGCCATTGAAAATACTGGTCGAGGGTCGAGGCGTCGCTGTCTATATTGAAGCTCGCGGCCACCCGTTCATAGGCTTCTTGGTACGAAACGCCCTCGGCAGTCAAAATCTGCTCGATGAGCACATCCAGCGGGTTGCCCGGCATCAGCCGCACCAGGGCAAATGTAAATGTCATCACCGCCCAGATGGTGATGATGGCTTGCAAGAAGACACGAACCGTATAATTGCGATAAATCTTCGGCAGGGGGGTAGTTAGCCTGTCCATCAAGGCAACAGCGCTGGTTTCCGCCGGAGGCTGGCGGTCGGTTGAGATTCTCTGCGTATCCAGCGACATTCGTTTTCTCCGCGGGGGCTGGGGGCGGGCGGCACACCCACCCCCAGTGTTGCAGGCTGAAAAACAGCTTGCGGTTGAGCTACATATCCGCCGGCGCGGTGACGCCTGTCAAGATCAGGTAGGTCATCCAGTTGTCTGCGCCGCCGCCGAAGTTGGCGAAGACAGAGTCGCTGGAATCGGGCACCATGATGAAGTTGCGGTTCAGCGCGTTGTTGGTATAGCGCTCCCACAGCGGGATCGCGGGCAGCAACTCGTTGTAGGAGATGGCCAGTTGCGAAACCAGGCTGGCTTGCTCCATGGAATCTGTGCCTTGCGAGCTGGCGTTGGACACATCAAATACATTGATCATGCCGCCGCTATAGCTGACATCGTTGTCGAAGTTCATGCCAGCGCCGCCGCCTTCGCCCGCTACCTCGCCTTGACCATTGTAGCGGTTGTAGGCTTGCAGGTAGCTGCGCCCGGGGATCGGATCGCCCAGACCCCAGTTGCGGATAGCCATTTCGAAGTTGCTCGAATAGATATCCTGCGGGTGCTGCTGGAACTGCACGCCGCGCGCCGTGATGTCAAAGCCGAAGTCATTCAGCTGCGCCGTGGCATTTTCTGCGGCTGCCGACCAGTCTGCATATTCCTGCGGGAAGGTCAGCTCGAATGCCAGCGCATCGCCGTTGTCGTCCATCCAGTTGCCCATGTCGTCGCGGCTGAAACCGGCGCTCATCAGCAACTCTTCGGCTTTCATCAGGTCGTGGTCGTAGGTGTTGAGCATATCGAGGGTGTCATCGCTCAGCCAGGCTTCGGACAAACCGTCGCTCATGCCCGTCATATATTCGACCGCCACGCCCGATTCGCCCAGGCTGACAAAGCCATTTTGAATGCGGTCAATCGCATAGGCGATCGCCTGGCGAACCTCGACCATGTTCAGCGGATAGACATCGTGGTTGACATACAAACCAGGTCCATTGTTCATGCCCGAACGGACAATGTCGATGCCGCGGTTGGAGAAGTCTTCTTCGGTTGTGGGCGGGATGCCATGCGTGATGTAATGCAGTTCGGCATTGGCGACCAGCGGCGTAACGACTTCGGTCTCGCCATTCCACATTTGCACCATGTCATAATTCTGAATGTCGCCAGCGAAACCACCGGGGTTCAGCTCGAGCATCAGGCTGGCTTCGGTGATGGTGTCGGGCAGGATGGTGTACGGACCGCCAGAGACCGGCGTTTCGGGGCGGAACTCGGTCAATTCTTGCAGCAGGTCATTCCAGCCGTCGTCATCGGGGCTCATCATGGCGGCGCGGTCGGCGATATCGCCAAAGACGCTGGCGGGGCGTAGGTTGGTTGTCAAGATGATGCGCTCAGCCAGGCTGGACGGCGCGCTCATGTGGAATTTGACCGTGTAATCATCGACTTTCTCGATGCCGGTCATATTCGCCCAAACCGCATCGCCACGCAGGCGGAAGATGTTGAAAGTCGCCATCACATCGTCAGCGGAGATGGGGCTGCCATCGCTCCAGCTATAGCCTTCCGCGACCTTGATGACATAGTTGCCGTCATCATCCCAGCCAAATTCCTCGGCGACCATGCCCGCATATTCGCCAGTAGCCCACATCAGCACAGCCAATGGCGGTTCGTGCAAGTCCATGTATTGTCCCAGGGCGATGCCGCCAGAAGCGAAGGTGTTGAAGTGCCCAGTCGGCGGCACCTGGTAGGGCCACGCGACGCTGAGGGTTTCGCCCTCGGCCTGCACCGGCGCAAATGCCAGCATGCCCAAGGCGCAGAGCAATGCCGACACGAGCAGTATTCGTCTAATCATGAGTAGTTCCTCCGTAGATTGATACATCGTAGCGATTCAATGGATGTTGCCAAAACCTAGTCTACTACGAATGTCGGATAATTCAAGTAACGGCGGTTTTGGGGAATGATGATTATACTGGATTCGACAACCCTTTCCCCAGCCCCTGGCACCCCAAAAAGAGAGGAAGGCAGCGCTTTTCTATTTTGAACTATGCCTCTTTCTGGGCGGAGAGATTTTGGGCAGGGGCAAATGCTGGCTTTTCCAAGCTGCTGATGACTCTTGAGGTCCAAGAATTTTCTCGCCAGCCGGGCATAATGCAGTAGAATGTGGGCGCGCGCGGGCAACACACGGGCAACACACGGGCAACAGACGGGCAACACACAAGGAGAGAAGCGACTATGGCAGCAATCGAGACGATCGTGGTTGGCGCTGGGGGCCGCGGCAATGCCTATGGGCAATTCGCGCTGGAGCATCCGCACGAGGTCAATGTCGTTGGCGTGGCCGAACCCGACCCGATCCGCCGCGAACGGTTTGTGCGCCTGCACGATATTGCGCCTGATTTGGTCTTTGACGATTGGCGGTCTGTGCTGGCTGCGGGGGGACGACTCGCGCCAACCATCATCAATACCACGATGGATCGCTTGCATTACGAGTCGACCCTGCAGATGCTGGAGGCCGGTTATGATGTGCTGCTAGAAAAGCCGATGACGCCGGTGCTGGCAGAAAATGTGCGGCTGGTGCAAAAGGCCGAAGCCAGCGGGCGCTTGCTGCAAGTCTGCCATGTCTTGCGCTATACGCGGTTTTGGCAGGCGCTTCGGCAGGTTGTGCAATCGGGTCGGCTGGGGCGCATCATCAGCGTGACCCACCGCGAGAACCTGGCTTATCATCACATGGCGCACAGTTTTGTGCGTGGCAATTGGCGCAACGAAGCCACTTCGGGACCGATGATTTTGTCCAAGTGCTGCCACGACTTTGATATTCTGCTGTGGATATTGCGCCGGCAAGTCGTCTACCTCAATTCTTTTGGCAGCCTTTCGCACTTCCGCCCCGAAAACGCGCCAGAAGGCGCAACCATGCGCTGCACCGATGGCTGTTCCGCCGCCGATACCTGCAAGTACGAGGCGACCAAACGCTATGCGCGCGCTGGCACGGGCTGGCCGCAAAATGCTGTCACCTGGGTGCCCAGCAAAGAGGCGCGCCTGCAAGAACTCATAACAGGCTGGTATGGCCGCTGCGTTTACTTCTGCGATAACGATGTGGTCGATCATCAGTCCGTCAACATGGAGATGGATGATGGCGCAACTGTCACGCTGGTTATGAATGGCCAAAGCGATATCGAGGGGCGCACCATGCGCTGGGATGGCAGCAAAGCCACCCTGATCGGCAAGTTCACCGAGCGCGGCAACGAACTGACTGTGCACGATCATTTGACCGGCGCTGTGGAGCAGGTAGCCAATATCAGCAACGCAGATGGCGGACATGGCGGCGGCGACCAGGGCATCATGCGCAGCTTCGTCAACGCCCTGCGCGGCACACCCGACGACAGCGTCACCACCGCGCGCGAGTCGCTGGAAAGCCACTTATTGGCTTTTGCAGCCGAAGAATCGCGCAAGGACAAATCGGTGATTTATATGCCAGAGTTTCGCCAGCGGCTTGAGCAGCTGACCAGCCACGCAACCGCCTAAAACCATCGCGATGGCGACAATAGCACCCCCGACAGGATTCGAACCTGTGCGCCTGGTTCCGGAAACCAGCGCTCTATCCCCTGAGCTACGGGGGCAATCTACTCTGCCTAGCCTACCAGACCGCCTGGCAATTTTCAAGATGGTCTGTCTGTTTTTGCTTCTGCTGGTGGCGGGCTGCCAAGCCTTCACGGGCAGCGATACGCTGGTCACCATTGATGCCAACATGACGGCACTGGCTGGGGAACGCGAGGGTATCCAGGCGGCGGCCACAGCTGACGGCAATATGGTCGCGGCGACTGTCGTTGCGGCGGGCACGCGAGTGGCGCAGTTGTCCCAAGTGAATGCGGCGCTGGCTGCCACTTTGCGCACCAGTTACACAGCCACGCCGGCCTTGCGGGCTGTCGTGGTCAGCGCTGAGGATATGGGCAGCTCGCGAGCAGACGACATGCTGGACGCTGCGCCGAACAGCGACGCGCCACCCGCGCTGCAGGTTTCTGCGCTGGCGATGGCGGACCGCACCAACTTGAATAGCGGCTGCGCAGACACGACCCGCAATCGCTTCACCACCGACGCCGAGCGCATCTATCTGACCGGGCAAGTGCGCAACCTACGCGCCGGCACACAATTTTCTTCGCTTTGGCGTTACGAAGGTCAAGAGGTCTATAGCCATGCCTGGCGCGCCGAGCAATCGCGCGATTTCTGGTGCATCTGGTTTTATGTCACACCGGCCGATTTTGCCTTCTTGCCCGGCAGTTACACGGCGCTTCTGCATGTCGATGGCGCGCTGGCTGGCAACGTCCCTTTCTCTATCACCGCGCAATGAGAAAGCCAATCAGACAGCTGCCGATTCTCCTGGCGCTTGCGGTGGCTCTGGGCAGCGCGGCGCCCGCTGCTCTGGCGCAACCGTTCATGCCCTTCGTTATGCCCACCGCGACGCCGGCTCTGCCTGTTGAACACAACTTGCTGTTTCGTCCCATCCAGCTTGACGATGATCTGTCGCATGTGGCCGATCGCACCTATCCCTATGGCAGCACGCAGGGCGGGGCGCGCGCAGTGCATCTGGGCGTGGAATTTGTCAATCGGCGCGGCACGGCGATCTATGCCAGTCTGGCGGGCACGGTGATCTTTGCGGGCAAAGATGACGAGACGAAGCTGGGTCCAAAATTGGATTATTATGGCGCGGCAGTCATCATCGCCCACGATATCGAGTCGCTGGCGGGCGAACAGATATTTACACTGTATGGGCATCTGGATAGCATCGCTGTCGAGGTCGGGCAAGCGGTCGATAGCCTGGAATTGATCGGCAGCGTCGGCTCCAGCGGGGTTGCCATTGGCGCGCATCTGCATTATGAAATTCGCGCCGACGATCCATTCGACTACCGCGCCACTCGCAATCCGGCGCTATGGCTGCAGCACTATGCCGGACACGGTCTGGTGATTGGCGCTGTGCAAGATGCGCATGGCGAATATATCTATGGCAAGCGACTGGTCCTTCGCAACGACAAGCTATCGCGCGATGTCTACACCTATGCCAGCCAGCTTGTGAACCCCGACAAAGTCTGGGGCGAGAACTTCTCGAGCAGCGATTTGCCCGCCGGCGAATATCAGTTGATCGTCCTGAGCGAGACGGGTGGCATTGCCTACCGCGAAAAAGTGACGGTCGCCCCGTTGCGCACGACTTTCGTCACGATTGCGCTGGATTAAGGCTCGCTGCGGCGAACATGCCTGGCTTAGTCGGCCGGCCGCGGCAGCTTGTATTCCGCCGCTGCACTGCTATACTTTGTTTTTCGTCTTTGCCCAGCGCAATCCTTTTTACAGGTCGCAGATGCAGCGCGAACGAATCACGGATCACATTATGGTCTTTCGCAGCGACTTGTATGCGCAGGTGACAGCGGGTTTGGTGCTCACCGCTGACGGCGCTGTGCTGATTGACACACTGCTCTATCCCGAAGAGACCTTGCGCATCCGCCGCTACATCGAACGCGGCTTGCAAACGCAGGTCCGCTATGTCATCAACACGCATTATCACGCCGATCACACCATGGGCAGTTGTTTCTTCCCCGATGCCGAGGTGGTCGCTCACGGGCTCTGCCGCCAGCTGTTGATGGAGCGCGGGCACGAGAGCCTGCGGCGCATGCAAGCGACGGGCGACGACTTTGACGCGGTGCAAGTTGTCTTGCCAACGCGCACATTCACCGATGCCATGCTGCTGGAGTTGGGCGGCTGTCGCTTTGAACTGCGACATAGTCCCGGGCACAGTCCCGATTCCATCACTTGCCGCGTGGATGACGATACGCTCTTCGCGGCAGACACGTTGATGCCAGTGCCCTACTTTGTCGATGGCAATCTCGAGCAGTTGGCGCAATCGCTGCGGGCGCTGAAAACTGACGAATGCGAGCACCTGGTGCAAGGGCATGGCGAAGTCATCTTGCGTGGCGAAGCGCCGGCGCGGGTCGAAAGCGATCTGGACTATTTGCAACGTCTGCAGGCTGGCGTGCGCAGCGGTTTGCAGCGCGGAGAACCAGACATCGCAGAGCGCCTCAGCCTGGCGGATTGTGGCAAGAGTTTTGATCAGCTTTATGGCCTGGTAGATCAACTGCATCGACAGAATGTACAAGCGCTTGTG
>JAJDZQ010000151.1 GCA_022824565.1 Anaerolineae bacterium
TATGGTGGCGTCTTCCCCGAGGTCGCCTCGCGCGCCCACACCGAGAGCATCAGCGCGGTGGTGGGGCAGGCGCTGGCAGAAGCCGACCTGGACTATTCGCAATTGGATGCTATTGCTGTTACGCAAGGACCTGGCTTGGTCGGCTCGCTGCTAGTGGGGGTTGGTTTTGCCAAGGGTCTGGCGCTGGCGACCGGCTTGCCATTGCTGGGCATCAATCACCTGGAAGGGCATGTCTATTCGCAATGGCTGTCGGCTGGTTTCTGCGAACCCGCCTTTCCCATCATCGCGATGATTGTGTCGGGTGGACACAGCGAACTGCTCTTGATGCCTGGGCACGGTCGCTACCAGCGGCTCGGCGGCACGATTGACGATGCGGCTGGCGAAGCGTTTGACAAAGTCGGTCGCTTGCTCGGCTTGCCTTTCCCTGGCGGACCAGCCATTGAGCAGGCCGCGCAATGTGGTGATGCCAGCGCCTACGCATTTCCGCGAGCAAAGACCGAAAGCGCCTATGATATGAGTTTCAGTGGTTTGAAGACAGCCGTGATGCGCGCGGTTACGTTGCCGCCCAAAGATCGCAACCGTCGCCAACGTCGCGCCGAAAGCCAGGCCCAATTGCGCGATGATGTGCATATTCCTGATGTCGCGGCTGCGTTCCAGGCTGCCGTTACCGATGCCCTGGTCAATGCAGCGTATTCCGCCACGCGCGATTTTGCTGCCAGCGCATTGTTCGTGTCTGGCGGGGTCAGCGCCAACAAGCTGTTGCGCGACAAACTGCGCGACCGGCTGGAACTGCCCATTTATACGCCGCCGCTATTCCTTTGCAGCGACAATGCCGCCATGATTGGAGCGGCCGCGCACTTTCGTTATCTGGCTGGCTTGCGCAGCCGGCTGGATATCGAGGCGCGCGCACGGTGGATGCTCTCGGAGGATGTGTATGCGGCGGGCTGAACAGGCGCCACTCAACATCGCGATAATCGGCGCGGGCGCGACTGGCTTGGCGGCAGCATGGGATTTTACACGTGCCGGGCACAACGTGTCCATTTTTGAAGCAGCGGATCGCGTCGGCGGCTTGGCAGCGGGATTCCAAGATGACAACTGGGATTGGACTTTGGAGAAATTTTATCATCATTGGTTTGCCAACGATCACGACATCCTGCGCCTGGCAGACGAGATGGGCGTCCGCGACAACATCCTATTTCCACGCCCCAAGACCAGTTTCTGGCTGGATGGCAAGATCGTGCGCAGCGAAATCTCGCCATCGGCTTTGCTTTTGCCACTGCCTTTGCTCGCCACTCTGCGCATGGCGCTGGCTGGCCTCGCTATCAAGCTAAGCCCGCGCTGGCAGCCTTTTGAACGCGTCACCGCCGATAGCTGGCTGCGCCGCTGGATGGGTCGGCAAGCCTACGAAACCTTCTTCAAGCCGTTGTTGATCGGCAAATTCGCGGACGAGTACGATCAAGTGCCCATGTCATTCATGTGGGCGCGCATCGTCAAGCGCACGTTGAAATTGGGCACCTATCAGGGCGGATTCCAGGCATTCCTGGACGAACTGGCGCGGCAACTGAGGGAACGCGGCGCGCGAATCTATCTGAATGCGCCGGCGCAGGGCATCGGCAGTCGCCATGGCAAACCCTGGCTGAAAGTCGCTGGGGATACGCGGCAATTCGACCGACTGGTCTGCACGACTTCGCCCAAGCTGCTGCTGCAACTGGCGCAGGGATTGGCGGATACCGCGTATGGCAAAGAGGTCGCTGCCTTGCAGAGCATCGGCGGGCTGTGCGTCGTTTTCGCGCTGAAGCATCCCTTGATGCCAGATGACACCTACTGGTTGAATTTGCCAGCCGACACGCCCGATAAATCCAGGTCTACCTTTCCATTTCTGGCGCTGGTCGAGCATACCAACTACCTGCCGAGCAAACATTATGGCGGCGACCACATCATTTATTGCGGCGACTATGTGCACCCCAGCCACGAATACTTTCGACTGGATGAAGAAGAACTGGTCGAGCGATTTCTGCCGGCGCTGGGCAAGATCAACCCCGCCTTTGAGCGCAGTTGGCTGCGCAAATGGTGGGTGTGGCGCGCGCCATACGCCCAGCCCGTCCCCCGCTTGCATCACAGCCAACGCTTGCCTGCTGTGAATACCCCGCTGCCGGGCGTCTATTGGGCGAGCATGTCGCAAGTTTATCCCTGGGACCGCGGCACCAATTATGCCGTGGAGATCGGCCGCCGCGCCGCCGCCCTCGCCATGAGCGGGTGAGCGCACACATTTTGCCGTGTTATCCCCCCGCACATGCAGTATAATCGCTGGCATGTGCTGATAATCGAGATCGCTGGCTGTCGCGCCAGGCGATTTGAATAAGCCATATGAGCGACTCATCAAACGGCGCTGCCAACCTGCTGGGCGATTTGCGGCAGCTAGAAGACCTGATCAAGCAGATAGAAGCCGCCTTGTCTGTGCAGCGCAACCAGTTGCGCCAGCATCGCCTCGCTATGCCGTCATCGGTTCTAACCAGCTTCAGCAACTTGCAGGCAGATTTCAATCGACTGGAATCCGATGTGCTGGCGGAGCAGACCGAACTGCGCCAGCTGCGCGCGTTGAGCGATATGGCTGTGCGCATGACCAACTCGCTGGATGCCGATACTGTCCTGGCCGAGACGATGGAATTGGTCATTTTGCTGACTCAAGCCGAGCGCGGTTATATCATTTTGACCAGGGATGACAGCGACCAATATGACTTCCGCGTCAGCAGCGAAAGCGGTATGCTGGGCGTGTCTTCGCCCGATGGTTCGCCACCCCAAATCAGCATGTCGGTGGTCAACCAGGTAATCAACAGTGGTGAGCCTCTCTTGGCAGACAACGCCTACCAGGACGAGCGCTGGTCTGACAGCCAGAGCATCTTCAATTTCACGCTGCGCTCGGTGCTGTGTGTGCCGCTGCGCTTCAAAGACCAATCCATTGGCGCGGTGTATGTCGACAATCGGCTGGTGGCGGGCATCTTCACCGAACGCGAGTTGACTCTGCTGGTGGCTTTTGCCAATGTGGCGGCGGTGGCTATTAATAATGCCCGCATGTACAGCCGGGCTGGGCAGATCTTGGCAGAGATTACGCGCGTCAAAGAGTTGATGGACAACATCTTTTCGTCGGTGGGCAGCGCCATTATCGCCATCGATTCCAACGACCTGGTGCATACGTTCAATCGCGCTGCCGCCGATATCCTCAACCTGGCACCCGATACCGTGCTGGGGCGTCAATTGGAGCGCGTCTTGCAAAAAGCCGCCTTGCAGCTGGGCGAAGAGCTGCAGCTGGTCAAAGAAGGCGATTCCGACCACACGCTCGATCTTGTCGCCGAGCTGCCGGGCAGGGGACCGGTGGCGCTTTCGCTGTCTTTTTCGCCATTGAAAGACCGCAGCCAAATGACACAGGGCGTGACCCTGGTGATGGACGATGTGACCCACCTGCACGAGCATGAAACCACCATCAATGCCATGAAGCGCATCTTGCCCGAAGGCATGGTGGACCAAATAAGCGAAATCGCCAATATTGAGATGGGTGGCATGCGCCGCGAGGTAAGCTGCCTTTTCGCCGATGTGCGCCCCTGGACGACTCTGCCCGATGTCGCGCCCAGCGAAACCCTGCGCATCCTCAATCAGTACCAAGCCATCGCCACCAGCTGCATTCACGATACTGGCGGCATTATCGACAAGTACATGGGCAACGAAGTCATGGCGCTCTTCAATACGCAGCTGAACCCGGACGAGCAGCACGCCCGGCAGGCTGTAGAATGCGGCTTGCTGATGCGCGATCGCTTTTTGCAGCTCTACAGCGAGCTGGGCATCGAGCCAGACCCGCATTTTTATATCATCGGCATCTTCAGCGGCGTGGCCACCCTGGGCAATGTCGGCAGCTTCCGCCGGCGCGAATTCACGGCGCTGGGGCACAGCATCAACACCGCCAAACGGGTACAAGAAAATGCCCGCCGCGGCAGCATCACAATCGGGCAAGCAACTTTGGATCTCATCTTTTTGCACAAGAGCCAGCCGCCATATGAATTCATCCCCCGCGAGCCAATCTATGGCAAGGGGCTTTCGGCTGGCATGCATGCCTATGAGGTGCAGCGAATCGCATGACCGGCGGGACGAGCGCATTTGGCGCGCTGCAGTCACAGTTGCGCGGCTTGAAAGAGCGCGCCGACGAAGTCAAGACGCTTCTGGAGCAGCAGCAGCAGCTTTTGCGCCGGCGCAACATCCGCCTGCCCAGCGATGCGATCGACCGTCTGTGGAACTTGCGCAGCGGCATCGATCGGCTCTCGGTCGATATGGTCGACACGCAAATGCAGTTGGCGCAACTCCGCCGTCTGGCAGAAACCACCGCCCTTATCAATTCCGCGCAAAAAACCGACCAGGTGCTCAACCAGGTGGTGGACACCGTCATCAGCCTGACGCAAGCCGAGCGCGGCTATATCGTGCTGAAGAATCATGACACGGGCGAGCTCGAGTTCAAGGTCGCGCGCGGTTTGAGCGCAGAAGAAACTGCGGCTGGCGGTCGCATCGTCAGTTGGTCGATCATCAACCAGGTCGTGGAAACTGGCGAGGCGGTGATGACCATGGACGCCGGGGCCGACGACAATATCAGCGCCAGCGAAAGCATCGTCGGCTTCAACTTGCGCAGCATTTTGGCGGTGCCATTAAAAGCGCGCGACCAACTGATCGGCGTAGCCTATTGCGACAACCGCGTCATGGCTGGCTTGTTCAAAGAAAACGAGCTGAACTTGTTGACCAGCTTCGGCCAGCAAGCGGCAGTGGCGATCGAAAATGCCCACTTGTTCGAAGAAATTCGCGCGCAAATGGCGCTGATTGAAGAGATGCAGGTGCGCCTGACCAATATATTCGCGTCCATCGGCTCAAGCGTCATCACCATCGATAGTCACGATTGCGTCATCATTTGCAATCTGGCGGCAGAAGCGCTGACCGGCCAGAGCACCGAATCGGCGGTGGGCCTGCCTTTGTCCAATTTGCTGCCGCAGGTGTCGAGCGAATTCTATGCCGAGATCGAGCGCGTCCGCCGCGACCACACCCAGCGCATCTGGGCAGAGCGCTTTTTGCACAAGGGGCGCGAACGTTATTGGCAGGTGGTGGCGAGCCCCTTGCGTGGCGATGACCAGGTGATCTATGGCGTGGCGCTGGTTATCGACGACTTGACCGAACGCAAAGAGCAAGAAGAGCAGCGCCGCCTGCTGGGCACTTTTATCCCCGAGGCGCTGCTGGCGAATATCGATTCCATCGGCGCTTTGGATACCAGCCCTGTCGAGCGCACTGTGACAGCCATGTTCGCCGATGTGCGCGGCTTTACGGCTTTTGGCGAGACCTTGCAGCCCGAAGACCTCATGCGCACCATCAACCGCTATTTGGGCGCGGCAAGCGATGCGATTGATGCCCGGGACGGCATAGTCGACCAATACCTGGGCGATGCCATCAAAGCCTTGTGGAATACGCAGCTGAATCCACAGGCAGACCACGCCAGCCGAGCGCTGCGAGCGGCGCAAGACATCATGGCGGCAGCGCAGGCTCTGCACAACGTAATCCAGCCCGACCACCGACTGCACTTCAGCATCGGCATCCACACCGGGCAAGCTGTGCTGGGCATGGTCGGCGGCACAGACCGCAGCGAATACGGGGCTTTGGGCGAAGCGGCGAACGCCTGCAAGTTCTTGCAAGAAAATGCCGAACCTGGCGAGATTGTCATCAGCCCGGCGACTTATGCGCTGGTGGGCGAGCCTATCCGCGCCCAGCCTTTCCAGGCGACGAAAATGAAAGGCGGCTTCGAGCAATTTACTACGTTGTACCGCGTCTTGCCGGACGATATCGAGGCTCGCGCATGAGACCGCCTTCGACGCAGCTGCTATTTGTGGCTGGCGTCGCTTGCGGTCTGGCGGTCGGCGTCATCTTCGGCATCATCATCGGCAATGTGGCGCTGGGCATGCCCACCGGCGCGATGCTCGCTTTGGTATTCGCCTTTACCTTGAGCGGGCTGGATAACAACGAGCCTTGAGCCAGGCGCGCGAATGCTTCGGCGCAAGCCTTGCTTTTGCTGTAGACTGAAAAACAACTGGCAGCAATCGAGCGCAGCCACCTATGGATTTTGTCGTCAACATCGAAGTATTTGCCACGCGCTTCTTGGGCATTTTTATCGAGGCGGTGCCCTTTCTGCTGCTGGGTTCGCTGACTTCTGGTTTGATCGAGAGCTTTGTCAAGTCCGACGATATCGTGCGCCTGATGCCGCGTAATCGACTGGGGGCGGCGCTGGGCGGGGCATTCTTGGGTTTGGCCTTCCCGGTTTGTGAGTGCGGAGTCGTGCCGGTGACGCGCCGTCTCTTCAGCAAAGGCCTGCCCGTGTCCATGGGCCTGGCCTTTTTGTTGGCGGCGCCTTTTATGAATCCCATCGTTTTTGCCAGCACATATATCGCTTTTGGCTTTGGTACCGTCTTTATCGGGCGCTTCGTCATCACGATCGTGGTCGCGGTCACGGTCGCGCTGGTCATCGGCATTTTCGCCAAACCTGGCACGGTGCTGAAGCCAATCGCAATGGCCGGCGGGGGCGCGAAGCACAGCCACGACGACCATGACCATGACCATGACCATGAGCTGGCTTCCCTGCGCGACAAATTGCTGCACGCGGTGGGGGTCGCCAGCGATGAATTCTTTGAAATGGGCCGCTTCTTGATCTTGGGTTCTGCGCTGGCTGCGCTGATGCAGACCCTGGTGCCGCAGGAGAGCCTGCTGGCGCTGGGCACCGGCAATGTGCTTTCTGTGCTCTTCATGCAGTTGCTGGCTTACATATTGAGCGTCTGTTCAACAGTCGACAGCTTCCTGGCGCTGGCTTTTGTCAACACGTTTACCACCGGCTCAATCATCAGCTTTCTCAGCTTTGGTCCCATGGTCGATATCAAGAGCACCTTGATGTTCACGGGCGTCTTCCGCCGGCGCATCGTGCTGTATTTGATATTGCTGCCCTTCGTGATGAACTTGCTGGCGGGCGTGCTGATCAACCTGGCGCTGGGATATTGAGGAGGCGGCCGATGAGCGCTGGCGACAACCGTATCTACTGGGCGAAGCTGCTAATTTTGCTGGGCATGGGCTTGTACCTGACGCAACTCATCATCAGCGGCAACCTGAGCAATTACATCAATCAACGGTTTGGCTGGCTGGCTTATGTGGGCGCGGGCATATTCTATTTGCTGGCGCTGGTGAGCTTGTGGGGGCGCATCAAGCCGTCATTTCATGCGCATCAGCATTATCGCATCGGCTGGGATATCGTGCTGATCGCCGCATTTCCGCTCGCGCTGGCTTTGTTGATTCCCTCGCGTTCTTTGGGCATAGCAGCCATCAATGGCGGGATCAGCCTGCGCCCGGTCGGCGTTGGCAATGCCGCGACATTCGCTCGCAGCCCACAGGACCGCAATATTCTGGACTGGCTGCGCGAATATAACCGCGCCGCGCCTGCCGAATTCAACGACCTGCCCGTGGATGTGATCGGTTTTGTCTACCGCGAGCCTGTTCATGCCGCCGATGAATTCATGGTCTCGCGTTTTGCCATGAGCTGCTGCGTGGCCGATGCCTTCCCGATCGGCATGCCAGCCCGCGCCGAACCCATTGACGAGGTGCCGGTCGGCAGTTGGGTGCGCGTGCAAGGCAGGCTGCATGCCGCCAACTTCGCCGGCGAGCTGCTGCCAGTCATCGTAGTCGAGACCTTGGACCTGGTCGATGAGCCCGAACAACCCTACCTGTATCCCTAGCCTGTTGATTGGCGCGCGGACACGGCTTGCTCTGCCTTTCGACCTCCCCGACAAGCCAGGGAGAAGCAGCACGCGCGCAGGTTCTGACGGACGGGTGGGAGAAGCAACCAGCGAAGGAGACGCATGAAGCCCGACCGGCTCGATTTCGTCGTATTCCTCATCAGCGCGCTATGCCTGGTCGGTGTGGGCATCGCCGCATTCATCACGGATCCAGCCCGCCAGCCGCGGCGCGTCGCCTATCTGTATCCAGCTTCTGCGGCGCAGCAAAATGTCTGGATCGCCGATATCAATCATCCGCTTGCCCACCAGCAACTGACCGACAGCGCATACGGGGTCTACGACTTCGCTATCAGTCCCGATGGGCGCTGGCTGGCTTATGCGGAACGCAACGACAGCGGCACGGCAAGCCTGCGCCTGCTGGATATCCGCGGCGGCAACCCGCGCGACCTGGTCGATTGTGGGGCGCTGGCGGCCAATTGCACTTCGCCAGTATTCAGCCCCGACGGCACCTTGTTGGCTTATCAACGCGCAGAGTCGCTGGGCGGGCGCTTTGGCTTGTCGCGCATCTGGCTGGTGGATATGACCAGCCCCGACCATGACACTGCGCCGCTGATTGCCGATACGCAGGTGGTGGGGCACAGCGCGGTCTGGTCGGCAGACAGCAATACAATCGCATTTTACAGCGCCGATTCGACCCAGCCCGGCATCCTGGTCTATGAATTCGTGCCCAGCGGCGATGATGGCGTACAGCTGCGTTTTCTGCCGACAACGCAAGGCACGATGGGCGCGTTGTCTCCGCAGGGAGGGCGCATCATCTATCCGGAACTGATCCGCCGTGGCAATCAATTTTTCACGCATTTGCGCATTGCCGACTTGCGCCAGAAAGAATTCGCCAATTTCACCGATCCGCAGGGGTCTGGCGATGACGCGGCTGCGCAGTGGCATCCCGATGGCGAGCAGGTCGCCCTGGCGCGGCGTTACACCGATGCTCGCTGGACGCCCGGCCACCAGATCTACCTGCGCAGCCTGGACGACGAGCCCGCTGCGCTGATGCCGCTGGTTTACGATGAGCGCTACAACAGTTCCTACATGCGCTGGCACCGGGCTGGCGATGCGCTGGTATTGCAGCGATTTCCTCTATTGGATGCGGCTGGCGAGAGCGTTCGCGATGCGCTGCCCGAGGTCTGGGTGCACGACCTGGCAAGCGGACAAAGTCGCAAGATCATGGCTGATGCCTATTTGCCGGTCTGGGCGGGCGGTTGAGCGGACCGTGCGCCTTTGCCGAGAATGTGACCACATGACAGCGCCTGGGGTTTGGGGCGGGGCAGTCGGTACATTACAATAGCCCTATGCGCATTGAGCACTTATCGCTGACCAACTTCCGCAATTATGCCCGCCTCGAGTTGAGCTTGCCCGCCCGGGCACCTGTCCTGCTCTATGGCGAAAATGCCCAGGGCAAAACCAGCATCCTGGAAGCCATCACCTACCTGGCGACATCGACTTCGCCCTACACGACCAGCGACCGACAACTCATCCATTGGCGCACAGAAGGCGAGCCTATCCCCTTTGCCCGCTTGTCTGCGCAGCTGGGTGGCTCTGCCTATCAGAAGCTCGATATTACTTTGATGCTGGATATGACCAGTGGTTCGCCGCGCTTCAAAAAGTCGGTCAAGCTCAACAATGTCGAAAAGCGCGTGATGGATGTGGTCGGCCTGCTGAATGTGGTGCTCTTTTTGCCGCAAGATTTGTCGTTGATTGAAGGCGCGCCCAGCGACCGTCGCCGTTTTATGGACACCGCCTTGCGACAAGTCAACCGCGAGTATCGGCTGGCGCTGCACGAATATGAGAAAGTGTTGCCCCAGCGCAACGCCCTGCTAAAACGCATCGCCGACAGACGGGCTGGCGCGGCGGAACTGGCTTATTGGGACGAGCAACTGGCCTGCCATGGCGCGGTCATCATCGCTGGCCGACAACGATTCTTGCGCGAGCTGGAGATCCTGGCGCGCGACAACCACCACGAGCTGAGCGGCGGACGCGAAATGCTCGGCTTGCGCTATTTGCCGAGCCTGCTGCCGGCTGCAGATGGCGATGGACGCCAGCGGACATTCAATCTGCCGGGCTTGGACCTCGACCGTCAGCTGACGGCAGAGCAAATCCAGCCACAATTCTGCGCGCAGCTGCTGGAGCGGCGGCAAGAGGCAATCTCGCGTGGCATGACCGTGGCCGGACCGCATCGAGACGAACTGCGCTTGCTGATCAACGAGCGCGATTGTGGCGATTTTGGCAGCCGCGGTCAGGCGCGCACCGCTGTCATGGCGCTGCGATTTGCCGAGCTGAGCTGGATGCGCGACCAACTTGACGATTATCCGCTCTTCCTGCTCGATGAAGTGGCTGCCGAGCTGGATGCGCGGCGGCGGCGCTTTTTGCTGGACCGACTGGATGGCAGCGCCCAGACCCTTCTGACCAGCGCCGACCTGGAAAGTTTTGATGAGGACTTTCTGGCGCGCGCGGCAGTCTATCAGGTAGTCAATGGACAAATCAGCCAACGCGGCGAATAAGTTCATTGACGGCGCGTCACCGCCTCGCCCCTACGCGCATGTTGGAGCCTCGCCCTGACCAGTCGGGGGGAGCGAGGGGGGTTCAGCCTCCCGTCAGAATGATGAGGCCAGGTCAGTTTTTTCTACTCCATCCCCGGCCCTTCCCCATATCAATGGGGAAAGGAGACTCGTCGAGAAACCAGTGCAACACTTGCTAATCTGCAAGAAATTGAGCAGCAGATTTCAATTTCTCTGTATGCGCTCCCCCTCCCTGATGCTTCGGGGAGGGGGTTGGGGGGAGGGGTAGGCCCTCCCATCCGCTCCCTGATGCTTCGTGGATGGGGGTTGGGGTAGACCCTCATTTTGGGGGAGCGGGGTTGTCAACTCCTCAAAATCGCCTCTGCCCAGCGACCATCCAGTCGCCCTGAATTAGAACACATGGTCTAGTGTATAGACACTGCCCTCCCGCCAGAAAGGATGCGCCGTGGCTTGGACTAGCCCAAAGACCTGGTCGAGCGAACCGCTGACTTCGTCCGACCTCAATACCTATGTCCGCGACAACCAGGACTACCTGAAAGACCGCCTGGATAACAGCGCCAGCAAGATCGTAACCGGCAATGTCATCCTCTCCACAAACTCGGAAACCTTCGTCGATATTGACAGCGAAAAATTGTCTGTGTCGTTGCTGACGCATGGCGGCGATGTGCTGGTCGGCTTCACCGGCTCGGTCAAGACGGCGACGACCTCCCGCCCTGTCTTCTACAATCTGGCGGTCGATGGCCTTCTCTATTTCGCAGACGATGGCGTCTCGCAGACCATAGGCGGCGCAGATGGCTTTCGCAACAAATCCATGCCGCTGTGCCTGGTTGTCCTGGTGACCGACCTGGATGCTGGCGCGCACACATTCAAGTTGCGCTGGAAAACCCACAGAAGCAATACCGCCAGCATGGAAATCTCCAGCTTACATCCGCAATTCTGGGCGAAAGAAATCTAGCGACGAGCATATACAGGCCAGGAGGCACCCATGGAATTTGAGCAGGTTTTTCAAATCTTGACGTTGGCGCTGGTTACGTTGGTGTATTGGCTGGCTTTTCGCAGCTTCCCGCCCGGCGAAACTGCCCAGCTCATCGAGCGCCTGGACGAAGTCAGCCAGCGCACCGACAGCCGCCTCGACGACTTGCTGGTGGATATCGCGCGCTTGCTCAACGAGTTGCGAAAGGACGTTGCCGAAACGGCGGACAAAGGCTAAGAGCGGATCGACTCGACCAGCGCCTGTGCCTGCCGAGAAAAGTGAGGCGAGGGTGTGTCGGACAAGGATATGCTGACCTTCACGCCCCAGCCATTTTCCAGCCGCAAGATTTGTTCACCTTCGGTATCACCAGCCACCTGCGCCAAGGTAACATTGCCGCCAGCGGGCGCGACAAAAGACAGATGCAAGCCGCCACCCGCCTCGTTGAGCTTTACGACGCGCCAGGCCGGCGGATAGTCGACGCGAAAGACGCCGGCATCGACATGGCGATCGCTGATGATGATGGGCGCGCCAGGTGTATTCGCCAGCTGGGATGGCGGACGCGCCGGCAGCAGCGCGCCACAACCCGCCAGCATCAACAGCGCGCAGACCAATAGCGCTCGCTGCACTACACCTCGGCGATGGAGCGCGTGTCGGTCTTGCTGACTCCGGCTACATTGCGGATGGCGCGAATGGTATTCATCATCTGCGTGCTGTCGGCGGCTTCAATATAGGCGATGCAATCGTCTGGACCCACCACCAGATCGGCGCGTTTTACGCCGTCAATGCCGCGCAAGTCCCGCAGCGAATCGGCGAAGTCCACCGACATATTCAGGTCGATCAAGATATAAGCGGCAGGCATAGTTTCCTCCTGGTTTGGCTATTCCCATTCTATCGTGCCGGGTGGCTTGCTGGTGATATCGTAGACGACGCGATTGATACCCGCAACTTCGTTGACGATGCGCGCGCTGACTTTTGCCAGCAAGTCGTGGGGCAGGCGCGCCCAATCGGCGGTCATGAAGTCGTCTGTCGTAACTGCCCGCAGCGCCAGGGTCTCCTCGTAACTGCGGTTGTCGCCCATCACGCCGACGCTTTTGACCGGCAGCAGCACCGCAAAGCATTGCGCTGTGTCTGCGCGCAGCAAGCCAGCTTCTGCCAGCTCGCCGGTGAAAATGGCATCGGCGCGACGCAGCTTCTCCAAGCGCGGCCAACTAAGCTCGCCCAGGCAGCGAATCGCCAACCCAGGACCGGGGAAAGGCTGCCGCCACACGATAGAAGCGGGCAAGCCCAGCGCCTCGCCGATCTTGCGCACTTCGTCCTTGAAACAATCGCGCAGGGGCTCCACCAGTTCAAAGCTGAGGTCAGCTGGCAAGCCGCCGACATTGTGATGCGATTTGATCGTCCGGGCAGATTTTCCTGCCGCCGCGCTTTCGATGATATCGGGATAGATCGTGCCTTGCCCCAGAAATCGCACATCGCGCAGCTTCCGCGCTTCTCGCGAGAAGGTCTCGATAAATTGCGCGCCGATGATTTTGCGCTTGGTTTCTGGCTCGGAAATGTCAGCCAAGGCAGCCAGAAATTCTTCCGCCGCATTCACCGCGACCAGCCGCATGCCGCGTTCTTCGCGGAAGACGCGCACGACCTGCGCCGCTTCGTCTTGGCGCAGCAGGCCATGGTCGACAAATACGCAGGTAAGCCGCTCGCCTATCGCCCGCTGGAGTAAAGCGCCAGCAACAGCCGAGTCGACTCCGCCGCTCAAAGCCAGCAGCACACGCTCAGCGCCGACTTGCGCCTGTATGCGCGCGACAGCCTCGTCAATAAAGGCGGCCGCGCTCCATTTGGCTTGGCAACCACAGATTGCAAAGACAAAATTGCCCAAGATCTGGCGACCTTGTGGACTGTGCCCCACTTCGGGATGAAATTGCAAGCCATAGCGGTGGCGCCCAACATCGCCGATGGCGGCGTAGGGAGAGTTGGCGCTATGTGCCAAGGTCTGGAAACCAGCTGGCAACTCTTCGATGCGATCGCCATGCGACATCCAGATTTGCTGTGGCATGGCCAGCGCTGCGAAGAGACGACTCTCGCCCTGCTGTTGGATTTGCGCGGGTCCATATTCCCGGCTTGCAGAAGCCGCCACCGCCCCGCCCAAAGCCACTGTCAACAGCTGCATGCCATAGCAGATGCCCAGGATGGGCTTGCCGCATTCCAGCACGAACGGCGACAGGGTCGGCGCGCCGGGCTCATAGACGCTGTTGGGTCCGCCGGACAAGATATAACCAGCTGGCTGATGCTGGTTGACCTCTTCTGGACTGGCATCATGAGCGAAGACATGCGTGTAGACGCCCAACTCGCGGATGCGCCGCGCAATCAACTGCGTCGTCTGCGAGCCATAATCGATGACAGCGATGCCGCCGCGCTTGATATCGTCCATGCCGCTTTCTTCTTCTCAGTAAGACCAAGAATGTAGTGCAAAAGATGAGCCACCGAGCACACCGAGTTGAGAAGAGGAGACCGAATTATTAATATCTCTGTGCCCTCTGTGTCAAAGAATCGCGCATGACAAACTGGACTTCGCGCCTTGCCCGCGCCAGCCAGCTAAAAAACCTGCTTGGCGAGCTTCAAAATCCCTTGCTGCCAAGGTACTCGATGCGAAATGCCCGCCCTGTTTTCAAAAGCCGCCAGATTATCCAGATACCACTGGAAGTTGCGCAGCAGCGCGTCCTGGTTGCTGTATTGCGGCGCAAAACCCAACTGCGCCTCTGCCCGCTCAATCGAGACATAGGAGTCTTTGGCAGCTGTTTCATAGACCCACTTATACAGCGGCGACAGGTTCAACATTTCC
>JAJDZQ010000128.1 GCA_022824565.1 Anaerolineae bacterium
GCGCAGGTGTTTGCCGGCGCATAAGGACCGGGGTTTTCAAAGTGAATCCACCTAATCGGCGGATTAGGCCGTCTCTTGGCCAGACGGGGGGACCGAGGGGGGGATTGCTGGCGGCTTGCGCAGCAGATGGATCAATATCGCCAGGATCACCTTGATCATGTAATAGACGCTGCGCAGGGGCGTGATTGACGAGGTTCCGTGCTGGCGGGGGACCATCTTTGCCGGGGCTTCAATTTGCCGCAAACCGCTGCGCCAGGCGATCAATATGGCTTCTGGCTCGGGATAATCGTGCGGATAGGCGCTGGCGAAGAGCGCAATCGCCCGCTGATTGAAAGCCGCGCAGCCCGAGGTCGGGTCGGTGATTCGCTGGCGGATGATCGTCGAAAGCAAGCGCGCCAGGATTGAACTGCCCAGCCGCCGCAGCCGTGGCGTGCCATAATCGCCCGCGCCCATAAATCGCGAGCCAATCACGATATCGGCTGTGCCCGCTGCCAGCTCCGCCAGCAGAAGCGGGTTGTTTTGCGGCGCATGCTGCCCATCGCCATCGTTGCGCAGGACAATGGTATAGCCATGCCGCGCGGCGAATTGAAAGCCGGCTTGGACAGCCGCGCCAATCCCGACATTGTAGGGCAGGCGGAGCACGGTCGCGCCAGCCGCACTGGCCGCGGCAGCCGTGTCATCGCGCGAGCCATCGTCGATCACCAACCTGTCGGCTTGGGGAAGCTGCTCGTGGATGCCACGCAAAGTAGCGCCGATGCTGGGTCCTTCGTCCAGGGCCGGCAAAATCACCAGGATGCGTGAGCTTTGCATACGCGGCATGGTAGTCGAGTTGGGCAAGGCTGCAAAGGATTGACCTGGGCAAGCCACCGCGCCTGTCATCAACTGCCGGGCACGAAGCTCGGGTCGCATTGAGGGATGACCGCGCTGATATCGGCGATGAGCTGCTGGTGGTTGATGTCTCTTGCCAGCTGCAAACCTGGCTCCAGATAAGCCAAGGCGCGCGAGCAGTTGCCCAGCACAATTTGCGACCAGCCCGCCCAATAATGATGGCGCGGTTCCTGGCTGCCCAACTCGATGGCCCTGGCGAAGTTGGCGGCGGCGGCGCTCGTTTCTCCCAGCCGTTCGTTGGCGCGTCCCAGCATGTAATGACAATGAAAATAACTGGGGTTGAAGTCGATACAATCTTGCAGGGTCAGTCTGGCTTGTGTGAAGTTGCCATCGCGGCTGATCTGGATCTCGCCCAGGCGAAACAAGGCGCGCGGGTTGTGCGGGTCGGCTTCCAGGGTCTGCTGCAAGATTTCCAGCGCCGGTTCAAAATTGCGCAGGTCTTTCTCGATCGTGGCGATATCTACGGCGATGAGGTTCATGTTGCTCGCCAGCTCGTAGGCAGCGTAAAAGTCGGCAAGCGCGGCCGCATAATCGCTATCCCAGTTGACGAGTCCGCGCGCGCGGTAGGCTTCGGCGCTTTGTGGGTCTTGCGAAAGCAGCTCGTCCAGCAGGGTTTCGGCGCGCTGGCTTTGGTCCAGGCTATGATAAATTTCCGCCAGGTAGGCGCTGGCGCGGCTGTTTTGCGGGTCGAGCTCCAGCGCGTGCAGGGCATAGGCCAGGGCTTCGGCGGGTTTGTCTTGCCAGTCCAGCGCCCAGGCTTGGATCGCCCAGGCATCGGCGTCAAAGGGATCGGCATTGATGGCGCGGGCGGCTTGCTGGCTGGCTTCGGCATAGCGGCTGGCGTTGATCAAACCGATGGCGATGCGGCGGAAGACCTCGACTGTGTTGGGCGTTGACGGCGCGATTTCCTGGTAGAGTTCGGTCGCCCGGCTCAGCGCGCCTTGCTGCCAATAATTGCTCGCTTCGATCAGGCGGTTGCGCGGGTCGTGCGTGGCAGTTGGCTCGGGCGCAGACAGGGTGGCTGCCCGATTCTCGATCTCGGTGATGAGGTAGTTGAAAGCATCTTGCATGATGGGCGCAGCGACCTGGCGATTGAGATAGAGGGCTGCGCCGCTCGCGATTAACAACAGCAGCAGCAAATACACAAAGAGCCGCCGACAGCTGACGATGCTGCGCCGCTGGACGCCACGATATTTTTTTGGCGTGCGGATCTGCATGAGCTTGCCCGTTTATCTACAGGCTACTCGCGCCGCGACAGGGAGTCAAAGAATCGGCCACAGAGACACGGAGGGCACAGAGGATAGGCGTAGGGATGAGGCGCTAACTCGCCCGTATTTAGGATATGCTGGCGGGCGACCCAATGGCTCGTCCCTACATTCCGACTTTGCGCGTATTTTCCCATGAGTAGGTTGTGCCTCCAAAGCCATTCGCTATCCTGCAATGAATCTCTGTGCCTCTGTGTCTCTGTGGCGAAAACAAATTACTACAACCGCTCGGAATCACTTCAAGACAACAGCCATGAACTCGCGCAGATCTGCCAGCAGAAAGTCGGGCTGGCACTCGACCAGCGCTTGGCGCGGGGCATATCCCGTTTCCACAGCGACCGCCAAGGCATCGATCGCGCGGGCCGCCTGGATGTCGGCGGGCGTATCGCCGATGACGACAATATCGCGCGGGGCGAATGTTTGTTGGGCTTGTTGCTGCGCGCGTTGCCGGGCCAGCCGTGTCAAGTCTGCGCGCCGCGGCGATTCGTGTCCATAGGCGCCGATCGGAAAAACCGCCGGGTCGAAGCCAGCCATCTCCAGCTTGATCTGCGCCGTCGCCCCCGTGTTGCCGCTGACAATGCCCAGCAGCACATCCGCGCGCGCCTGCAGGCTCGTCAGCAGCGCAAACGCGCCGGGCAGAGCCTCTGCCGTAAACTGCTCGCGGATAGCGTTCATGTGGCGAGCCATGGCTGCTTGATAATCCCATATCTCGCGGCCGATATCGGCGCTGCTATAGCCATGTGGCGCAAGCAGAGCAGCCAATATGCCCCAGTCGGTCTGCCCGCCGAACTGGTGATTGTCCAGGTCGCCGACTGTGCCGAAGCGCTCGGTCATGGCGCGGCGTTTGGCTTCGCGTCCGATGCCCTGGCTGATCAGCAAGGTGCCATCGATATCAAAGAGGACGAGTTTCATTGCCCCCACCCTGTGTCCCTGCGCCACACTGGAGGGCGGGGCTTCGACCTGTTTGTCATGCAACGCCCTCCATGACAATGAAGGAGGCTTGCGCCGCATCTTCGCGCAGCTTGATGGCGGCTTGGTATTCTGGCGAGTTGTACATCGCCTGAGCGGCTTGCAGGCTGGGGAAGCGGATGATGACGATGCGCTCGGGCGAGTTTGGTCCTTCCAGCACGAGCTTTTCGCCGCCGCGGACGAGGAATTCTCCGCCATATTTCTCCAGGATGGCGGGTGTATGCTGCATGTACTGCCGATATTGCGCCATATCGTGCACAGTGGCGCGGACGATGAGATAGGCGGGCATGGGCTGTCCTTTGGCATGGGTTGTTTTGCAGACGCATGATAGCGGCGAAGGCGGTCGGGCGCTATACTGCGGGGCAGGGGAGTGGATGTGTCCCGGTGGATGCCCCGGTCTTCAAAATCGGTGGTCGGCTGCGCAGAGCAGGCGATGGTGGGTTCGACTCCCATGCACTCCCGATTCTCCCTTTGACAAGCCGCGAATGATCTGATCCCCTGCGTTTGCGCGAGAATGCGCTCGTCACAATCCAAAGAGAAAAGAAAGGCCAATCGGCGATGCTGGGATTCGAGTTGTGGCAGGTGGTCGGGAGCAGTGGAGTGCTTCTGGGAACATACTGGGGAATCGATGCGCTGGAATACATGGTCGCGAGCGTTCGGCTAACTCCAGAGGAGCTTGAAGTCGCGATCCTGGAAAACGGAATCTCCAGCCTGTATTGGGATGAAACGCGCTTTGTACCGCTGGCGCAATTTCGAGAAGAGTATGCACATTTGTATGAGGAATACGGCTTCGAGCAAGGCGACTTTGACTGCGGACTGGCGCGATAGCCTTGACGAAAGATCGCCCAACTGATCTAATTGATCCAATGAATACGCGGAAGCTGTTTCGCGCACGTTTTGGATCTCGTCGGGGGTGAAATATGGCTGTCATGCGCAATACAACAATCGATGTCGATATTTGGCCCGTCAGCAAACTTATGGATGCTGTTGCCCTCAACCCGACAGGCCATAACCGTATCACGATACCGCCATTTCAGCGCCGCCTGGTGTGGAATCAGCAGACGCGCAAATCGCTGATTGACTCTATTCGGAAAGGTTATCCTTTCGGCTCGATTTTGCTGTATGAGGATGTAAAGCGCGGACAAGCGGCTGGAGATGGCAAACATCACTTCAGCCTGATTGATGGCTTGCAGCGGACGCAGGCGCTGAAGGATTACGTCGAACGTCAAAATGGTTACTTCACTCGAGCCGACTTAGACGATGAATTTGTAGATACCATTGCTAAGCATCTTGGCAAGGAAACCGACGAGCATCGCGACCGAATTCGTGGAGCCGTCGTGGACTGGGTCAAGGGCAGGAGCAATTTTGAGGCGGCGCATGGCTGGAGCGACGCCAAGTTGACAATGACCCTGATAGAGAAAGTGCTACGCTACCCTGACGGTTCGCTATTGTTGAAAGAAATGTATTTTCAACTCAGCAGTAATGCCGAGTTCAACCGTTTATTGGGGAATTTCCTGGACGAGACAAGTAGCCAGGTGAAGGTCGTGCTAGATGCCAAGGTTCCGGTGTTGCGCTTTGCAGGCGATACATCGGAATTACCCAACATATTTGAACTTATCAACACGCATGGCACGCAACTGAGCAAATACGAGGTTTTCGCGGCGCGCTGGGTTGATCAACGCAATCCCATCACCAATCACCGCATAATTGAAGCAATTTGGAAGAAATACGACGCACTGGCGGACAAAGGCTTCGCGCTTGATGTCGTCGAAGATGCGCCAGATCCTGCCAAACGGCTTACTCAAGAGTACTCCTTGTTCGACTTCCTTTTCGGCTTTGGGCAGCTTCTTGCCGACGACTACCCTCGTCTTTTCACAGCGCCTAAAGACGACAGACCCAGTTCGGCAGGTTTCAATCTGGTTACAGCCTGTGTGAACTTGCGCATACAAGAAATGGACAGGCTGGCGCAACAGATTCAGGGCATTGACCTCAATGAGTTGGAAGAATGCATTGTCGAGTCTGTTAAGTTCGTTGATCAGACTTTATGTGCTGTTCTGGGTCCCGTGCGCAAGTATAAAGCGCAGCCAATTTTCCATACCGAAATGATGATAGTCGCCTTCATAGCTACGGTCTTCCAGGCGCGATATTCCATGAAAAGCCTGGCGGAAAACGATAGCTGGCCTCAGGACCGCAAATGCTTGAGAAAGTACCTGTTTATGTACTATCTCTCGGAAATCTTGCACGACGATTGGCGAGGTTCTGGCGACAGCAAGGTCAATGACCGTTTGAAAGAATACCGTTACCTCAAGCCGCCACCGGCAGCCGAACGATGGCATCAGATTTTAGATGACTGGTATGCTGAACACCTTATGGAACGTGGCGACAAGAAACAGTACATATCCGATAAACGCTCCGAGTATCTGCTGCTGCGTTACCTCTTTGCGGACCAACTCGGCACAGGCGCGAAATACCATGTCGAGCATGTCATCCCTATCGAGCAGCTGCTGCCGCTGAAACCCAAAGGTGAAAAGTGGCTCTACAATGTCATCGGCAACCTGTCTCTTATCAGAGATGCTGGCGATCTCAAACACAACACGGAGACTTATGTCGAGATCTTGCGCCGCCGCATGAACGCAGGAGAAATCAACCAGAATGAATTCCTGCAACAGTGCGAATCCTTCAACAGTCTGCTGCTTTGCCCACCAGGCACTTTTCCGGATACGCTCACAGTCGAGTCCTATGAAGACTTCCTCTCGAAACGCTGGAAACTGCTAAAGGAGGCCTTCATCCAGCGTTACCACGACTGGATCCCACCCGCCTAACGCCGCCAAAACCCCACAATCCGCCACAGCACCCGCCAGGCGCGCAATATCAGCAGGTAGCCCTGCGTCTCGCTGTGGTTGTCGTGCTGCAGCCCGCCGCCACTGCGCAGGTAATGGCTGAGGTCGGCCACCGCGCCATCGAAGTCCAAGCGCCGCGCTCGCAGCCGTCCCCGCGCCTCCCAGGCCGGCAGCAAGCCAGGCTCCAGCTCCAGCGCGCGCGTATAGTCGGCTTCGGCTTCGGCAAAGCTGCGCAATTCTTCAAAGCATTGTGCCCGCGCGAAGTAGGCTTCGTCATGGTCGGGCTCGATGTGCAGGGCGGTGGTCAGATCGCTGATGGCTTTGTCGCGCTGGTTTTGCAGGCGGCGCAGCTTGCCACGCGCCAGGAATGCCGCTGCCAGGTAGGGCTGCGCGAGCAGGGCTTTGTGGATGCTCTGCTCGGCGGCTTCGTATTCTCCCAGCAGGCTCAGCGCTTCGCCGCGGCCGACATGCACAGCCGCCAGATCGCCCAATCCCAGCTTGAGCGCGCTGTCGAAAGCGCTGATGGCGCCGGCATAATCGCCGTCATCCAGCAGCGCCAAGCCTCGCTCATAATAATTATCCGGCGACGGATTCACCTATGCCCCCTTTGCGCATCTGTACTGTAGCGCAGAAGTGGCGGCACGCAGGTCATGCGAAAGAGGACGATGCTATTCAGATTCGATATCTATAGGGGGCAAGACTTGTCTCGCTCACTATGTCGCCATTGACCCTGTGGGCGACTCAAGAGTTGCCCCTATGACGTTCCTGCATATTGTTGCATTTCGTTGTAGGAATGACTGAAATCGCTCGACGAGTCGGGGGCATGTTGGGGGCTGGGGTAATGGGCGCGGGGCTATGCGTGTACAATGGTTGTCGATACCGCGCCTGCCCTTGGAGTTTTGCTTGCGCCGCCTGCTCTTCGTCCTGCTCATCGTTCAAGCATTCGCCAATTTGTTTTGGCTCTCGCCGGCTGCGCATTCTGGGCAGGTGGCAATCCCCTGGTTGATGCTGCGCGGCAAGACGCTCTTCGGCGATATTTGGGAGCAGCATGCGCCGGGCAGTTCGCTTTTGGCTGCGGCCGCCCAGTCTATCCTGCCGCTCGACCCCGCTCTGGTCGCGCGTTTGTTGAATGCGCTGCTGGTCGCCTTGTTGACTGTGCTGGTCTATTGGCTGGCGAGGCGCTTGTGCAGCGAGGCGGCGGGGCTGGCGGCGGGGCTGGTCTTCGCCTGGTGGGCGCCCGTCTATGGCAATGTCTTGCTCTACTTCGACACCTTGCTGGCGCTGTGCGGATTGGCGGGGCTGTGCCTCTATTTCAGCCGCTCGCAGCTTTCACCGCGGCGCTTGCTGATGATCGGCATCTGCATGGGCGCGGCGACACTCTTCAAGCAGCATGCCTGGCTGGCTGTCGCGTTGGCAGGCGTCTGGCTGCTGGGCGCTGGCTGGCGAGGGGTTCTGATTTATCTGCTGGGCGCGCTGCTGTTGCCGCTGCTGCAATGGATTGCGCTGGCGGCGGCTGGTCTTTGGGAACCCTACCTGTACTGGAATTGGACATTCAACCTCAGCGGGCTGATGGACGGCGTGCCGCTGGATGGCGATTTTCTGCGCAAGCTGCTGCTGGGCGACTTGCTGGTCTTGCCTTTTACGCTGCTGGCCTGGCGTCACGAACGCCGCTGGCTGCTGCTGCCGCTGATGTGGCTGGCGGGGTTGAGCACGATCTATCCGCGCGTTGGCGAGATTCATGCCATGGCGCAGTTGCCTTTCGCCGCTGTCATGTCGGGCATCGCGCTGATGAAATTGTACTGCTCCATGCGAGAACCGCGCAGTTGGGATGTGCCGCGCCTGACGCTGGCGGGGCTGGCCTTGGGCATCGGCATCGGCTGGCTGTGGACGGGCGCGGTGAGCTGGCTGCCGACCGAGTTGGGCGCTGGCGCGACCCTGGGCTATGACGAGTTTCGTCCGCTGGCGGCAGATTTGAAAACTCGCGCGCAGCCCAACGACACGCTTTTCATCTTGCCGCAAGCCGACAGCACGCCCCAGCTGCATCCGCTAAGCGGGCTGGGGCCGCCTGGCACCTGGATCAAAGGCTGGCGCTGGTATTTTCGCCCGCCGCATGTCCTGCCCCAGTTGCAGCGGGAATGGGGCGAGACTCCGCCCGACTGGGTTATCGTTTTCCCGGAGTTGCTGCCGGCCGGCGCGCCAGGCATCTACGAATTGCTGGATATCGTCGAGCGAGAGTACAAGTTGGTTTTCAGCGCAGACGATATTTACTGGCATGGCCGGGCGGATGTCTATGGGCGCGAGCCGTGATCCAGCTATCACCGCGCGGAGGGGCGGTTTATCGGCTGTTGTCGCTGCTGGTGGGCTTGATCGCGCTCTATGGCTTGGGCGTGCTGTTGGGGGCTGCCTATGCGCTGCCAGGCAATCCGCTGGCGCAGCCTGCAGCCGAGTCGACCATCAAGACCTTGACCAATCGCGCTTTCGACCTGGCGCTGTTTTCGGGCTTGGTCGCTGCGGGCTTGCTGATGGCTGGGGCTGCGCTGTCTTCGCGCCGGGCTGGCTGGCTGTCGCGCGGCTGGATTGCGCTGGCGCTGGGCAGCCTGTTGGCGACTCCGTTTGTCGGTGAGCTGATGCTGGCGATTGCGCTGGCGATCGGCCTGTTGCTTGTCGCGCTGTTGCCGAAGCCCGCCGGTCTTGCCGAGCGAGGCATTCAGCGCGTGTGGCGGCTGGGCTTGTTGCTGGCTGCGCTGAGTTTGCCGCTGCCGCATCTCACCGACTCCGCGCCGGCCGCTGTGTTTCGCGCCGTCCAGCTGCAAGTCGCTTTTGCTTTCGCCATGCTGAGCATCGTCTATTGGCTCTTCGCAAGTTTCAGCCGCGTCGAGCCGGGCTGGGCTCGCGATAGCCTGCGCACCTGCTCGATGCTGTTGTTGCTGGGCGGCGGGCTCGTGTCTGTTGGGCGATTGGGCTTGTCTAGGCCGGTCGCGCTGGCGGCGGGCACGGTGGTCTTGCTCTGCTATATCCTCATCGCAGCGCACTGGGTTCGGGCGATCAGCCGGCGCAATGAAAATGCCACCTTGTCGCCGCATTGGCTGGCGCTGGCGACCCTGCTGTGGTTGGTGAATGGCTTGCTGGGCGCGCTGAGCATCCAACCGGGCATCCAGGCGGCGATGCGCGGCAACGAGCTGATGGCGGCGCAGGACTGGCTGGCGGGCTGCGGGCTGCTGTGCGTGTTGCTGGCGCTGGGCAACCAGGCGGCCAGTGATTTGCGCGGCGACAACCGGCGCATCACCGGTTATATCCCATTCTGGCTTTGCGGTTTTGGCGCGGCGCTGGCTGCCATCTTCCAGGCTGGACGGGGCCTGCTCCAGCATTATCTGCGGTCCGCCGCCACGGATGAACTGCTGCTGCCGATGAGCGCGCTGTGGATGGTGTGCCTGTTGGCTTTCACCGCGGGATTGTGCATCTATGCGCTGAGCTATCTGGCGCGCCTGCCCCGCATCCGCATCTTGGCGGACTAAGCTCTGCGAACTGGCAAGAGCGCAGCCAACAAGACGCTGGCATAGCAGAGCAGCAACCAAGCGTCGAAACCCAAGCCCGCAAAGTACAACCGATTCATTTGTCCTGCCGTCACTTTGGAGCTTTTCCTTCTTCCGACTCGACGGTGGGCAGGACAGTTTTTTCTACCCCATCCCCGGCCCTTCCCCATATCGATGGGGTATCAATGGGGAAGGGAGACTCGTCGAGAAACCCGTGCAATATTTGCTTCTCTGCAAGAAATTGTGCATCAGATTTCATATTCTCTGAATACGCTCCCCCTCCCTGATGCTTCAGGGAGGGGGTTGGGGGGGGTAGACCCTCACATTCGCGCGCGCATCCAGTCGCTGTGTGGATGGCCTTGCGCCGCCCAGCCACGCAGCGCCGCTTCCATATCATAAGCTGGCCGCCGCAATTCAACCTGTAGCTCGCCAGCCTGCCATTCCAGCAGCGCCCATTCCGCCGCGCCAGGATTGCTCGCCGACATGCCCACGCTGCCCGGATTAACCACGCGCCAGCCAGGCAGAGCGCGGTCGCAAGCTTGGTGCGTGTGTCCGCACAATGCCAGCCGTCCCGCGCGGTCGAGCAGGGCATCGGCGGCTTCTTCGTCTGGACTGTCGGGTCGCAGGGCGGTCGATTCGTCATCGCCGGGGCTGGCGTGAAAGCCAACTATTCGCCCATATCCCGCCACATCCAGCTTCAGCTCGCGCCCCAGGCTTTCGCGCAGCAGCGCAAATTCGTCCCAGCCCAGCTGCCGCATAGTCCAGGCGTAGATCGCGCTCATCGACAAGATGGCATCGCGGTGCGCGGCATAGTCGGCGGCTGCTTTGGGCGGTGGCAAAGCAATGCGCGCGCCAGTGACCAGGTAGCGGTCGGTGTTGCCGCCCAGCAGCATGAAGCGGTCTTCGCCCCAGTTTTTACGCCGCTGCGCAAGCGTTTGAATGCACTGGGCGGGCTCGCCACCCAGCGCCGCCAGATCGCCCAGGCACCAGATCTGGTCGAAGTCGCCACAGCGGTCGATATCGGCCAGCGCCGCTTGCAGGGCGGGCAAGTTACCGTGAATATCGCCGAAAACCGCCAGTCGCATGGTGACACCGTCGTTGAATGGTTTCGCTGCCAAGTGTAGCATGAAAGCGAGCGATCGACAGACGGCCGCATCTTCGCGGATGATTTGCAACTGCTGTTGGCGGGGGCCGATCTGTCTTGGCGCACAGCAAGTTGACACAATCCCAAAGCCCCGCTATGCTCGCTTCCAGTCGCATGACGAGGCAAGCAAAACCATGCCCCACTGCATTTGTTGTTGTCCCTGGCACATGACCGGAGCCTGACCGCCAGCGACAACCGCCAACAGTCCAACGCAACACCCAAGTCAACTGGCACAGGCGCAGACCGGCAAGCCCGCGCGCCGCCCCAAACCAGTTGACTTTTTTTGTTGACGCGCCACGAGGAGACTATGACCCCGACCGCGGAAGTACAGCTGGACGACATGCAGACCACCTCGTTGGCGCAGGATATCGAGCGTCAGGTGGGCAATACGGCGCTGTTGAGCTTTCGGCGCGTCACGCGGCACTTGCCGGGCGAGGTGCGCGTCTTCGCCAAAGCCGAGTGGCAGAACCCCGGCGGTAGCGTCAAAGACCGCGCGGCGCTGAGCATCATCCAGCAAGCCGAACGAGCCGGGCAGTTGTTCCCCGGTCGCACCATCCTCGACAGCACCAGCGGCAACACCGGCATCGCTTATGCCATGATCGGAGCGGCGAAAGATTATCGCGTCAAGCTGTTCTTGCCCGAAAATGTCAGCCCAGAGCGCGTCGCCATCCTGCGCGCCTACGATGTACAACTGGCTTATACCGACCCGTTGGAAGGCTCGGACGGGGCGATACGGGCGGTTCGCGAACTGGCGGCGCGGGAATCGGCAGCCTATTTTTATGCCGATCAATACAACAACCCCGCCAACTGGCAAGCGCATTACAGCGGCACCGGCGCGGAGGTCTGGCGGCAGACGGGCGGGCAAGTCAGTCATTTTGTGGCTGGGCTGGGCACCAGCGGCACGCTCGTGGGCGCGGGGCGACGGCTCAAGGAATTGAACCCGGCGCTGCAAGTCGTCTCGGTCGAGCCCGATTCGCCTTTTCATGGGCTGGAAGGCTTGAAGCACATGGGCACGGCGCTGCAGCCCGGCATCTATGACCCGCGACTGGCGGACCGGCAGCTGGCGGTGAGAACCGAAGCTGCGCACAGCATGGCGCTGCGTCTGGCGCGCGAAGAAGGTTACCTGGTGGGCATCAGCGCGGCGGCGGCGATGGTCGGGGCGCTACGGGTGGCGGAAGGCCTGGCGAAGATTGGCAAGGCGGGCACAGTCGTCACGCTTTTTCCTGACAATGCCTACAAATACCTGAGCGAGGCATTCTGGCGGGGATAAACTCGAACACAGAGAACACAGAGCGCACAGAGAACACAGAGGAGAAACCTTTGCTTTTCTCTCGGTGTACTCTCGCTAACTCGGTGTACTCGGTGGTTAATGTATTGTATTGCTTACTTGCATTTACTTCTGTGGCGAATGATCACCGCTCATAGGGAATGATCTTGTCCCATTCGTCCGCCGTTGAGCGCGCCACGAAAGCCACCACTGGCTGCGTATCGCTCAGATTGAAGACTTCATGCGGGACGCCTGGCTCGATAAAAATGAAGTCGCCGGCGCTGTTATCCACCACCTGCTTGCAGCCATCGCCATATTCGTGCCGCACTTCGCCTTCCAGGATATAGAGCATGACCTCGAAATCGACATGGATATGCGCATAGGCGACGCCACCGGGCGGAATCGTCGCGACATTGATCGACAATGCCTGGGCATTGACATTCTTGCTGGACAAGCCTGTCTTGTAGTGGATGCCGTTCCAGTCGCGTTTTTTTCCGCCGCCGCGCAGCACGCTGATGCCGTCATCGCCCTCGACCAGCGCTTTCATGTCGCTATTTTCGCTCATGGCCACCCTCGCATAGACCTATCTTTATTGGGCGAGTCTAGCTAAAATCGGGCGCGATAGCCAGCCGAAAGGACGGGCCATGCCAGCCAAAATCGGCATTTTGACAGTCTCCGACCGCGCTCACCGCGGCATTTATGAAGACCGCGGGGGGCCTGCCATCCGCGCGTACCTGGACGAGGTGCTGACCAACGTCTGGCAGCCGGTCGCCCTGATCGTGCCCGACGAGCTGGAGCAGATAACACGGGCATTGAGGCAGTTGGTGGATGACGAGGGCTGCAGCCTGGTCGTTACCACTGGCGGCACGGGACCGGCCCCGCGCGATATCACGCCCGAAGCCACCGAAGCCGTCTGTGAAAAGCTGCTGCCCGGCTTTGGCGAGCTGATGCGGCAGGTCTCTCTGCGATTTGTGCCGACAGCGATTTTGTCCCGACAAACCGCTGGCATCCGCGGGCGCGCGCTGATCGTCAACCTGCCCGGCAAGCCCAGCGCCATCCGCGATTGTCTGGATGCGGTGATGCCCGCCATCCCTTATTGCATCGACCTGGTCGGAGGCGCGTACCTGACAACGGACGAAGCGCGCATAAA
>JAJDZQ010000137.1 GCA_022824565.1 Anaerolineae bacterium
GTATGCTATGCCGCAGTTGGCGCAGATCGACCGTGCGCTGGTGGATGGCTGCCTGCAGGTCAGCGATGTGGCGGCCGCAGAGATGACACGACGGCTGGCCAGCGAAGAAGGACTATTTGCCGGATATTCGTCTGGCGCGAACCTGGCGGCGGCGCTGCAGCTGCTGGCTGGCGAAGAGCATGGCGCGCGCATCGCTATATTGCTCTGCGACAGCGGCTTGAAATACCTGAGCGGCGATCTGTTCTTGCCTTGAACCTCACTCAATCCCCCGACGAGTCAGGGGGAGGCGTTCACCCCCCTCGGTCCCCCCGACAGGTCAAGGGGAAGCGTTCACCCCCCTCGGTCCCCCCGACGAGTCAGGGGGAGGCTTGTACTGGCTACCCTCCCTGACTCGTCGGGGAGGGGCTGGGGGAGGGGTTACATGGGCGAGTCACCGCCTCGCCCCTACGCTGTCCTGACGGGGAGGGGCTGGGGGAGGGGTGCGGCCCCAACCATCATTCTCCCACTCGCCTGCGCAGATGCCACCATAGCAGCCAGGCAGCGGACTCGCGCAACATCAGCGCCAGCCCAACAGCCAACAGCCACCAGCCTTGGCTCATCATCCACAAGCCCAGCAGCAAGGGCAGCACGCCCAGCGCCAGGTACAGGCACAGCCCTGCAAAAGCCACATCCCGCCGTTGCCAGTCGAAGGCGCTCGCCCACAATCCACAGACCACGGCCAAAGCCAAAGTCTGCGCCAGCTGCGCATAATAAACCACCAGCCCCAGCGCCAGCAGCAGCAGCAAACGCGCTTGTTCTTCACCCAGCGCTTGCTGGTCGGTGATAGCCAGCCACAGGCTCAATAGCGCCAGCAGCGCCAGCAGCGCCATGCCCAGCCACAGCATCAACCGCGCCATAAACCGCAGCGGCAGCAGCCAGGCTCCGCGTTGTGCGATGCCGATCGCGCAAGACCAGTTCGCCTGCAATGCACCACCCGGCAGCGCGCAAAGCAGCGGCCAGGTGTGCCAATGTCGTTCTCGTGCAATACCCGCCAAAATCTCGCTGGTCAACAGTACGCCCAGCAATGGCACAATGGCCGGCAGCAATAGCGGCGAAAGCACCAGCAACGTGAGCAGGACGACTGGCAGCGTGAAAAAGAACATCAAGAGCTGCGGCGCATAGAAAAGCGAGCCCAGGCAAAGCAAAACCAGCAGCGCCAGCAACATGCGCGGGGCACGCCAGGCCGGTCCCTGGCGCGCAATGGGGCGATCGGCTTGGCTCAAGCGCCGTACAAGCGGGTCGTCGCGGTCGGGCTGGGCCAGCGCCTGCCACACGCGCCAAGAAAGCACGGCGATCACGGATTGTAACTGGCAGGCGGGGTTGCGTGATGCAGAAGCACATCGATGGTCAGCGCCAATGCCGCGCTGCTGACAGCTTTGTGCAGCGATGCCTCGACCACCGAAGCCACATCGACAATGCCCGCGGACAGCATATCGACTGGCTCGCCGCTGTGCGCATCAATGCCCGTGCCCGGCGGTTCTCCAGCCAGTTTTGCGACAGTCGCGCCATCAAAGCCGGCGTTATGGCAAATCGTCCGCAGTGGTGCCTCCAGCGCTTTCAGCAAGATGCGCCTTGCTGCGCGAGCTTCGCTATCGTCGGCCGGCTGATCGCGCAGCGCATCGCGAATCGCCCAAAGCGCCGCGCCACCGCCGGGCACAACGCCATCGCGCAGCGCCTGCCGCAGTGATTTGGCAGTTTCTTTTGCCAGGGCGATGCGCGCATCCATCCGCGCCGGCAGGCCATCGCCGATGCGCAGAATCGCCACGCCACCCAAGATCTTGCCCACACGCGCTCGCAAGAAAGCCTCGCTGGTCCTGTCACGCGCATATTCCAGCTGTTCCAGCAGATCGGCCAGATGCTCGGTCAACTCTTGCTGGTTGTCACGGTCAGAAACAAGCCCGAAGAGATTGCGCTCGACCCAGACCTGCTTGGCGCTGCCCAGACGCGCCGTCTTCATGCCGCGCAATGTGTCGCCAGCCGCAGTGTACAAAGGTGTCGCGCCGGTGATGACCGCCATGTCCGTCAGGTGCGCCTGTTGATGCTGGGCAGTTTCGCCCGGCGTCTTGACTGCCACCACGCGGAATTGTTCGGGCTTTTTGTTGGCGAGGATGAAGTTGATGACCGGCTCGGAGAACTTGTTGCCGACCATCAGCAGATTTTTTGCGCCGGCGCCCATCAACGCGGCGAAGAGCGGCGCGACCTCGTCCAATGTTTCGATATCCAGGTCGCTGAGCAAGATGGCGCTGTCATTCAAAACCATGCGGTCGGGTTCTTTGCCGCCACGCAACATGGCTCGGGAAACCGCGCCGCGCCTCCAATACATGCCGCGCATATAATCGTGGGCGATCTCGCGCCGATGACCACGCCGCACATCCAGTTGTCCATATTCGCCGATAAACGCGAAGATTTCGCCCAGCCGCTCGGCCAGTTCGCGGTCGTGGCAGATGCAATACGCCAGCTGGGCCAGTTCGTCGCGCCCTTCGATTTCCGTCATTTGCTGTCGCAAGGCATCCAGCGCGAGTTGCAGCTGTCGGTTTAGCTCGCCCCGCAAACGCATGGCATCTGCGCCAGCGACAACCGCGCGCAGCCCATCGTTGACGATTGATTGGAATAGCAGCGCCGCTGTCGCCGTGCCATCGCCCAGCTCGTCATAGAGCTGCCAGAGCATGCCGCGCAGCAGCATCGCGCCCATGTCTTCGTCGCGGTCGGGCAGGTCGGTGATGCGCCGAGCGATTAGCCCGCCTTTGTCCAACAGCTCGGGCGGCTTTTCGGCATCGGCCAAATCAAAAGCAATCGCACGCGGAATGGGACCGAGCGTGGGGCGGATGGCATCGGCAATCAGGTTGATGCCGCGCTGCAGCGCCAATGCCGAGTCGGGTTGGAAGACGAGTCGCTCTGCGCCGCTCAACCGCGGATCGCCCCTTGCGTCAAACCAGCGATGATCTGTCGCTGCATCAGCACAAAGACGATCAAAATTGGCAGGGTGCTCAAGAAAGACGCCGCCATGATCGCGCCGATCTCGACATCATATGGACCATCCATGGTGGCGATGCCGATGCTGAGCAGGTACTTGGTGTCGTCGTGCAGCACAACCAGGGGCCACAGGAAGTCGTTCCAGGTATTCACGAATGTCAAAATCGCCACCACGCCCAGGGCTGGCCGCACCAGCGGCACGATGATGCGGTGGAAAATGCTGATCTCCGATGCGCCGTCGATGCGCGCCGCGTCCATCAGCTCGTCGGGCACAGCTTCAATATACTGGCGCATGAGGAAGACATTAAACGCGCCGACAATGCCCGGGATGATGACCGCCAAATAGCTATCTACCCAGCCGAAGTCGCGCATGAGCAAGAAGAGCGGGATGAGAATCACATGGAAGGGCAAGGTCAGGGTCGCCAGCACGATGAAGAAACACAGGCGCTTGAAGCGGAAGTCGTATTTGGCGAAGGCCGCCCCTGCCAGCGCCGCAAAATATACGCCCAGCGCGGTGCGGATGCCTGCCGTGAAGATCGTATTGCCATACCAAATCACAAAGTTCGTATCGCCAAACAGCTTCTCATAATTGTGCCCCGTCCATTCGCGCGGCATGATGGTCACCGGCAACGAATACAATTCGCCCTGATGACGGAAACTGGCGGTGATCATATAGATGAAAGGAATGGCGCTCACCAGCACGCCCACCAGCACAACCGTGTTCATGAACATCAGGTTGAGGCGTCCGCCATCCATGGGTCCGCTGCGTTTGCGCTTCAGCATCGCCGCCCCTAGACCTTCCAGAGCCGGAACAGCAGCAACTGCAAGCCTGTGACCATGAGGATGATCACAGTCAAGACAAAGCCCATCGCCGAGGCATACCCCATGCGGAAGTTTTCAAAACCCATGAAGAAGAGGTACATCAATGGAAAGAGCGCGCTGTCTTGGGGTCCCGAGCCGCTGTCAAAGAGCAGGTAGGGCTGGCTGAACAAGCTGAATGAGCCGATCAAACCGGTGATGATGACGAAGACAAAGACGGGGCGCAAGAAAGGAATGGTGATATGCCAAAAAACGCGCAGGGTGCCTGCGCCATCGATGCGCGCCGCTTCTTTCAAGTCGTCTGGCACATTCTGCAAGCCCGCCAAAAAGAAAAGCGAGTTGTAACCCACCCAGGTCCATAAGCCCAGGATGATCAGCGCGGGCATGACGAAGTCTTTGTTGGTGAGCCAGGCGATCGGCTCTATCCCCACAAAGCCAATTGCGGCGTTCAACAAGCCATAACGCTCCTCGAATATCAAAGTGAAGATCCAGGCGACGACAATCGCCGAGGTGATATAGGGGGCGAAGAAGGCTAATCGCGCCAGGGTCTTGAAGCGAACATGCGGCGCGTTCATCAGCAGCGCCACGCCCAGCGCCAGCGGCATTTGAATCAGCACCGTGCCCGCGGCAAATTCTGCGCCGTTGATGATCGCTGTGCGGAAGCGCTTGTCTTTGGTCAGCAGGCGCTCGTAGTTCTTCAATCCCTGGTGCTCCAGGACGACCCCGCCGCCTTCTTCGACGCTGATAAATCCGCGCACCCGCTGGAAGCTGAGGAAAAACGAAGCGCCCGCTGGATAGACTGTGAAGATCAAAAAGGCGATCAGGAAGGGCGACAGGTAGATGTAGGGGATAACCTTGCGCTGATTGCGCGACCACCAACTGGATACCGTCCGCGGCTCCAACTCTCTTTTGGCGGTCATCGCGCTGGCGGTCATCAATGCGCTTCCTTATCAGTACTAGGCTTTGTCTTTTGGCGACCGTAGCCTTTTACCCCCCTCGGTCCCCCCATCGGGATGGGGGAGGCTGGTCCGAATTATTGCAGCCGCTTGTCAAGCAACCGCGCTCCCCTCCCTGATGCTTCGGGGAGGGGCTGGGTGTGGGGTAAACGCGAAATGGCGAATCCCCCCTTTGAATTGGGCGACAGAGACGCCGCCCAGACAGTCGCCACTACTTGTTGAATTCGAACTCGTCGATGGCATCCTGGATGGCGCTTTCGGGGTCTGCGCCGTCCAGCAAGACCGGCTGCACGACCAGGCGGTTGACTGCATCCACGAAGAGCGTCCAGTAGGGGCTGACATTCACCTCGGCCATGGCGGAAGCGGCTTCGGCGATGAATTCGCCCGGCTTCTGCCCGCTGAAGTAGTCATCCGTGCGCAGCAATTCTTCGGCATCCCAGACCGGCTTGTAGGACGGGAAGAGGTTCATGCGGCGGAAAGCCAGCAACGAGCCTTCGTCGGTGAGGTTGCAGACGCGGATGAATTCCCAGGCTGCTTCCTTGTTTTCAGAAGCGGCGGTGATGCCCATGCCGGTGCCGCCGCGCGGGACGGTCGCATAGCCGCCATCGCCCCACATGGGCAGCGAGCGCATCTTCCACTTGCCCTCGAGCTCGGGGGCGTTCTGCTTCATAAAGCCTTGATACCAGGGCGCGCCCCAAATGGTGATGTAAGCGCCCTCGTTCATCATGGCGTACTGCACATCGCCGCTGCCCTGCTGGACATAGACGCCGCTGTCCAACTGCGCCTTGACCCAGTTGAGGATCTCGACCGCCAGCGGAGATTGCAGCTGCACATTGTCTTCGGCGTCAAAGAACTCGCCACCCGCCTGATTGAACTGGATGTAGAAGTCACCCCAGCCCGTGGCGCTGAAGGGGAAGAGCCCGTGCCCGGCATCCATTGCGCCGCCGCCCAGCATGTTGACGAATTCGTCCCAGGTGCCTGGCGCTTCGGCATCCATGCCCAGCTCGTCCATGAGGTCGTGGCGATAATAGAGCAGCACGGGATTGACCTCGTTGCCGACGCCATAGATGTTGCCGCGCACCGTCCAGGGCTTGGTGGCCGAGGGGATGGACAAGTCCTCCAGTTGCTCGCCGATGTGGTCGTTCAGGGCGGCGTAAGGCTCGCTGCCGGCTTCACGCACGAATTGGCCCATAGCCGAGATTTCGATATCGACCATGTCGGGGATGCCCGCGCCGGCGACGAAGGCCGCTTGCAGCTTGGGCCACAGGTCGGAGTAAGGCGTCAACGACAAGTCGACATTGACATTGGGATGCATGTCCGACCAGAGTTCGTCGACCACATTGTGCATCCACTCGTCGCGATTGTTGGCGAAACCCCACAAAGAAATGGTAACCTCGTCATCCTGGGCGCGCACCATGCCGACCGGCAAGGCCGCAAAGCCGCTGGCCGCCAGCGCTGTCGAGGCCGCTTTCAAAAAGTCGCGGCGCGATAACTTCTTGTCAGACATAGTTTTCTCCTTCATACTGGACTGTCTGCGAAAAGATAGAACGTACGCAACAAGCATAGCCCAATGCCGCGCAAATCGCAAATACAAAGCACAAAATGGGTTTGGCACACAGGCGCAGGGGCACAGAGGAAAACATGTCTGCGCGTTTTTCAATCATCGAACTGCCCACGACTCGCTGGCGAGAGGCGCGCGCATTGCGGCTGCATGCGTTGCAGACCGACCCCAGCGCCTTCGCATCCAGCTATGCCGATGAGCTGGCATTCGCCGATGAGGTCTGGCTGGCGCGGGCAGATTCGGCAGAGCGGCGCGCCGGCAACATGACCTTGTTTGCGGAACTGGCTGGCGAGCTGGTGGGCATGGCCGGCGCGAGCTGGTCGCAGCGCGAAAAAATCCAGCATGTCGCCAATATCTATGGCGTGTATGTACATCCCGACAGGCGCGGGCAGGGCATCGCCAGCCAACTGATGACACGCCTGCTGGATGAATTGGCGCGCCTGCCACAGATTAAGAAAATCAGCCTGCAGGTCAACAGCGAGAGCGCTGCGGCTGTCGCGCTGTATGAGAAGCTGGGCTTTGCGACTGTCGGCATCGCGCGCGGCGAACTCTTTGTCGGCGGGCGCTACTATGACCTGCTGTACATGGAGAGACCCCCCTCGGTCCCCACGTCGGGTCGGGGGGAGGATGGTACGCGCCAAAAGCATTGACCCGCCCCTTCGTCATTGCCTCTGTGCCTCTGTGGCAATTGATGGAAAATCAGGCCTTCACCGCGCCGCTGGTCAAGCCGCTGATGAACTGGCGCATCGCCACCGCGAATACGCACAGCAGGGGGATGGACGAAATCACATAGCCGGCGAAGAGCGTACCCCAGTCGGTTTCATAGGCGGACGAAAATTGCATCAAGCCCTGCGCCAACGGCATCTTGCTCTTGTCGGTGATGGTAACCAGGGGCCAGATCAAGTCATTCCAGGTGCCTATCAAGGTCGTCATCGCCACCGTGGCGATCATCGGGCGCGCCAGCGGTACGGACACATAGGTGAAGACCTGCCACTCGGCCGCGCCATCCACATAAGCCGCATCAAAAAGCTCTTGGGGCAGCGACTCGAAGTAAGAGCGCATCAGCCAGGTGGACAAGACCAGCCCGCCACTGACCCAGACGCTGATCAAAGCCAGGGGCGTGTTGACCATGCCCAGATCGCGCACCAGCACAAAGCGCGGCGCCAAAGTCAAAACGCCCGGCACCATGATCAAGGTGATAAAGGCCAGGAAGATGACCGTCTTGAACGGGAAGCGAAAACGCGCGAAGACATAACCCGCCACCGATGCAATTGCCGCGATCAAGCAGATGGTCGTGCCCGAATAAAGCACGCTGTTGACGATATAGCGCCAGATAATGCGAAATGCCGAGCTGTAATTGCCCAACTGAAAAGGCAGCTCGGGCAGCCAGAAATTGTGATAAAATTGCGTGTTGGATTTCAGCGAGGTGATGACCACCAGCACCAGCGGAAAAAAAGTCACAATACCGAAGCAGACCAGCACCACCTGGAAAGGCAGATCGCGGTTGCCGAGGCTGTAGCGTAGCCGTTTGCGCATGGTTTCTCCGCCCCCGTTAGTCCGCCGCCGCGCCTGACGAAACGCGCAGATTGATCACGGTCAGCGCCAGCATGCCCACAAACAACACCACGCCTATCGCCGAGGCATATCCGAATTCCAGGAAGCTGAACGCCGACTGAAAAAGCTGCAAAGCCGGCACCATGGTGCTGTAGCCCGGTCCGCCATCGGTCATGACCAGAAATAGGTCGAAGCGCTGGGTCATGAAGAGCATGGTGAGGATCATGGCCAGGGTGATCTGCCGGCGTGTCATGGGGATATCGATGTATAAGAGCCTTCGCCAAAAGCCCGCGCCATCGATAGAAGCGCTTTCGTGCACTTCGTGCGGGATAGTCTGCAAACCGCCCAAGATGATCAGGAATTGCAAAGTCGGCAGCCACGGGAACCGGACAAATGCCAGCGCCCACATGGCTGTCAGGGGATCGCCCAGCCAAGCATGTGTATAGGCGTCCAAGCCCAGCAACTCCAGCCCCTCGTTGAGCAGGCCGACCTGCGGATTGTAAATGAAGCGCCAGATCAGGTAATTCAAGATGGTGGGCACGACCATGGGGAAGACAAAAATGATCTTCCACCAGTATGACCAGCGGGCGCTGCGCAGGTTGATGATCATCTCGGCGGCGAAGAAAGGCAAGACAGTCTGCATGACGACGCGAAAGATCACGAAGCCGACCAGATTGCTGAGCGCCACGCGGAAGGTGCGGTCGCTCAGCAGGCGCTCATAATGCTCCAGCCCGACATAGATGTGCACCTTGCCGCCGTTCCAAATGTAGAGCGAGTTGTAGAGCGCGCTGAAAGCCGGCAGCCACTCAAATAGCAGCAACAGCGTCACCGGGACGAGCAGCGCCAGATACAGCCACTTCGCCCGCCACAAGCGCAGGGGCAAAGGACCGCGGCTGATGCCGAGCGCGTGGCTGGAACTGCGTGTGGCGGAACGAAACATGGGATTCTGACCCCCACCCCCACCCCAAAATGAGGGAGGGGCTTAAACGCACATTACCCGGCTCTTAAGACGACACCCCTTCCCTCCTCGTGGGGGAAGGGGCCGGGGGATGGGGGCAAACATCCAATCTCCAAACCTATTCCATCTGGAAGTCGCAGGTCCATTCGTTTTCGGCGATGACGACGCGCGCTTCGCGGGTCATCAGGCGGTCTTCTTCGGCGATCAACGTCTCAAGGTCGATCTGTCCGGTGAAGTATTCTTGCATAAGGCGGCGGTGGTCTTCGCCATAACGACGGCTGAGACGCGGGTCGGGGTCTTTCAGCGCGCGGATGGGCAGCTCGAGGAAAGCGACCGTCGGCTTTAAGGCATCGGGCACATCCAGGCCAAACTGCGTCGGGATGCTGCGCGGCGAATCGGTGACGACCCGCCCCCATTGTGGCTGGGCGGTCATGTACATGAAGAAGTCGATAACCTGGTCTTCGATGCCTTCGCGGCGCGCGCGATCGGTCATGGTGAAGCCAGCTGTGAAGCCGCCGACCAGGTAGGCGCTGTCATTGTTGGCGGCATGCGGGCTGGAGGTTTCGGTGATGGGCGGGAAGTAGCTGATGCCCCAGTTGAAGTCGGCGTCGCGGGTTACATTGAGTGTCTGGCTGGCGGCATTGCCCAGCAAGAAGGGCACCTCGCCAGTGATGAACAGGCGATAGGCTTCGTCCCAGGTCATGGTCGCATACCCGTCCACCCACATCGGCTCGAACTCGGCAAGCAGCTGCAGCCAATCGACGAAGGCATCGTCATGGGCGCTGATCAAGCCATTTTGAATCGCACAGGCGAATTCGCGCTGGTTCAAGGCGTGCCAGCTTGCGCCCGGCTCCCACCAGCTTTCGATGTGGTCGATGTAGAAGCTGGTCAGGCTGGTGCCATCAAACCAGTTGTAGGTATAGGGCGTGGCAGTGGACATGCTCATGGCCAAAGGCTCGTGGCCCGCTGCCGCCACGGCGCCCATTTCGTCTATCATCGTCGCCCAGTCTTGCCACAGCGAATAGGAAATATCGAATTCGGTGTCGATGCCATTGGCTTCTAGCATGTCGATGTTGTAATAGAAACCGACAGCCACCGCGTTCACAGTCACGACATACTGATTGCCGCTGCCGGTGTGGAAGGTCGTATTCCAGACGACATCGGGGATAGCGTCTGCCCACCGTTCGTGGCCCGGCGTGCCTTCGGGAATGTAGGGATTGGGCATCTCAATATAGTCATTGAGCGGCACATACCAGTCATTGCCCTGCTCTTGCCAGACGCGGATGTAGTTGTTGACGATGATATGCGGCTCGTTTTGACCATTGAAGACCGTGCTGCGCCATTGGTCGCCCGAGATGTTGTCTGGCGTGTCGATCAGCTCGATGTTGACGCCGGGATTCATGGCTTCGTATTCGGCGACGATTTCGTTCATCATGCGCGGCGGATCGGGGTTGTTATCGGTCGGTTCATCTGGGTAGTAGGCACCTACGGTGGCGTAGATGGTAACCTCGTCCTGCGCCAGCCCAGCGAATGCGCCGAAGACCAACGCGATTATCAAAACGAAAAGCAAACGTTTGAACATCAGAAATTCCTCCAAAGCGATATGACAAGGCATGGAAAGACAGCTTTCACGCGCAAGGATATACGATTTGCCCAGGGGCGGCAACGATTCCTACAGCTCGCCCAAAAAGTCGTGCAGAGCCGCATTGAACTCCGCCGCTTTTTCGATGAAAGGCGTGTGCCCGCAATCGGCGATGAGCGCTTCTCGCACTTCTCCGCCAGCCCGCGCATACGCATCGAGCACGGCTTTGGTCTGGGCGATCATGGGCTGGGGCGGGCAGACTTCGTCGCCGGGCCAGCCCGGGACCACGCCCAACTTGCCAAAGGTCGCCAGGTCAAACATCGACATGTCGGCGATGACCTGGTCGCTGTCGCCGCGCAGCCACAATACCGGCGGCTTGTTCTGCAAGGCAGCCAGACGCAGCGGATCGGGCTGGTTGTTGGGTGCCATGGCATTCAGCACGCCCCACCGGCCCGGCGCAACTTGAGGCCAATTTTCCGATGCCACGAAGTCGCCAGGATAATCTCGCTCGCCTGTGTGCGAGGCCAGCACGCTGCTCAGCAGGTCTTCTTCGCGCGGAGAGATATAGCCCGGCTTCCAATAAAAATTGTTCATGACCTGGCGCGGGGTCATCTCGCCAGCGCCGCGATCGGCATCGCGCAGCAGCTGCGAAAATTGCGGATTGGCGACTCCTCCGCCACTGCCAGCGGCATCCTCGGCGCAGAGACTGCCAGCCGCGTCTTTTGTCCCGCCAAATCCATAAGGCGAAACCGGCGCGACAAAAGTGGCGCTCAACAGGCGGTCTGGCGCATCGCCCAGCAACTGCCACAACGCGCCGCCGCCCATCGAATGCCCGACTACATGCGCCCGTTCAATGCCCAGCGCGTCCAACAGCGCCAGCGCGTCATCCGCATGGTCAGCCAACCCGCGCGAGCCATCGACCACAACTTCCGCGTCCGCAGCGCCGAAGCCGCGCTGGTCATGCGCAAGGCAACGAAATCCTGCCGGCATCGCCAGCATGGTTTCTTCCCAGAATGTGGCGGAGCAAAGGTTGCCATGAATGAACAGGACGGGCGTGCCAGCTTCAGCGCCGCTGAACAAGACGCGCGTTGTCAGGCGTTTTGAGGCGATCGTGCGCGCAGTGATACCAGGTAACGTGGGGACAGACATCAAAAGGCTCCTTGTGGCTGGCGTGGTCGATTGTGGCGAGTCTAGCGCAGCATGACGCGAAACGGCAAACAGGCTCCCAAGCCAGGAATTGGCAGGAGGCTGCGGGCATGATGCCGGCGGAAAACATAACCGATTCGGATAGGACTTGTGCGTGGCTGATACAAGGTTCGACCAGGCACGACCCTCTGCGCGCTCTGTGTACAATCTCGCGCAGCTTTTTGCAGCTTTTCCGTTACACTATCCAGCGACTTGCACAACCATAATGGGGATCCGCATGGTCACAACTCCCTATCCTAAAGTTGTCGTCATCGGCGCGGGCAGCCTTTTTTTCGGCCGCGAGGTCATCTGGCAGATGACGAATTCAGAGCATCTGCGCCAGGGCTGTTTGGCGCTGGTCGATACCGACGCCGAGCGACTCGACAAAATGGGCAGGCTGGCACAGCTGGTCGCCGGGCAGACTGGCGCGCCTTTAGCGATCGAGACGCATAGCAACTGGCAAGATGCGCTGCCGGGCGCGGACTTCGTCGTGCTCAGCTTCGCGGTAGACACGGTGCGCTATCGCGGCATCGACTGCGACATCAGCGCCAAATACGGCGTGCGCATGTGCAGCGGCGATACCATTGGTCCCGGCGGGATCCTGCGTGCCATGCGCGACCTGCCCGCTGTCCTGGATTGCGCCGCCGATGTCGCCAGCCTCTGCCCAAAAGCCTGGCTGATCAACTACATCAACCCCAGCACGGTCAACGGCATCGCCCTGGCAAAGTTCGCGCCCAACGTTAAGAGCTTCGCCCTGTGCGATTCGCTGCACATGCCGCACATCAAAATCCGCCAGGCGCTCTTGGCGGGACTCATTGACGACGCGAGCCAGTGGAACGCCGAGCTGGATTCTGCCTTCGACCTGCGCATCGCTGGCGTCAATCACTTCACCTGGCTGCTGCATGCGCGGGTTGCCGGGCGCGATGTCTCCCCGCAAATCGTCGACTCACTGCGCAAACGCCGGATCGCTTCCCGGCACATGGATGGCGGAGGCAGCGCCAAAGCCCTGCACAATGACGAAATCGCCTGCCAGCTCTATGAAGTCTTCGGCAGCATTCCCGCTTGCGTCTCGCACACCAAAGAATATGTGCGCTTTTATCAGGGGCATGGCATCTTGCCGGGCGAGATTCCGCCACTCAAGGTGTGGGAGACAGAGCCGCGCCATGCACGTCATGCCGATATGTGGCGCGAGGTTGACGAGGCCGTCACGGGCAAACTGCCTATCGGCGATTTCTTACAGCGGCATGGGCCCGACCACGCCACAGACATCATCGAGGCGATGGCGGGAGACCTCGCGCAGCCCTTCTATATCAACACGTTCAACCGTGGCGCTGTCGGCAACCTGCCCGATGATGCCTTCCTGGAGCTGCTCTGCGATGTGGATAGGGACGGTCCCCGTCCTCGTCCGGTCGGCGATATGCCGCTGGGCATTCGTGGTTTGACTCAGCAAATCTTGGACACGCACGAACTGACGGCAGAGGCTGTCGCGCGCGGGGATTATGCCCTGTTGCGCCGCGCCCTGATGACCGACCCGCTGACAAATTCCATCACCGATGCCGATGCCATCCTGCAGGAATTGATCGCCGCCCAAGGCGCTGCCCTGCCCGCGCATTGG
>JAJDZQ010000084.1 GCA_022824565.1 Anaerolineae bacterium
CTTCACCCGCGCCCGTTACGATGACGGTTTGGTTTGAAAAACGTTGCTGTTGCATAATCCATCTCGGTCATGTCAGCCGCTGCAGCCATTGTACCCACAAGAACGGGTGGAAGTGGCAATTTGCGTGTATTTGGCGCTTCATCCTAGGGCCAATCGCAGTACATGGTTATTTGCCACAGAGGCACATAAGGTTGACCAATAAAGAAATGAAAGAAAAAAATGAACCACCGAATTCACCGAGTTCAAAGAGTACACCGAGTGATAAATACCTCTGTGCCCTCTGTGCTCTCTGTGTTCTCTGTGTTGAGTATTGTTTCCTGCGCCCTACGCTCCACCCAGACCTGTCGGGACCGGCAGGATAATCTGCTAGACTCGTGCAAATGGAGGCGCGCATGACCAATCAAGCTATCTATGGTGGCGCAGACTTGCTGCCGACCACACGCACCCGCGGGCGTGGCACAGAGGGCAGCCTGCCCATCAGCGAAGACATGCTGCTGCACGAAGCCAGCGGCAACCTCTTCGCCATGACGCAGAATGTCGCCATGGGCTGGCATCCCGAAGAAGTCAACCGCGAGCAGTACATCATCCTCAGCACCAAAGGCGGCTTGCGCGCGGCAGATGGCAGCCCGCTCGCCCTGGGCTATCACACCGGGCATTGGGAGATTGGCGAGCTCGTGCGAGAAGCGGCACAGACGATCCGCGGGCAAGATGCCATGCCTTTCGCCATATATTGCTCCGACCCCTGCGATGGGCGCAGCCAAGGCACAACGGGCATGATGGACAGCTTGGCCTATCGCAACGATGCCGCAGTCGTGATGCGACGCCTGATCCGCTCTTTGCCAACCCGCGATGGCGTCATGGGCATCGCCACCTGCGACAAAGGCTTGCCCGCCGCCATGATCGCCCTGGCTGGATGTGGCGATCTGCCCGGCATCATCGTGCCCGGCGGCGTTACCCTGCCAGCGGAAGGCGCAGAAGATGCCGGCACCGTCCAGACCATCGGCGCGCGTTTTGCGCATGGGCTCATCAGCCGCGACTATGCCGCAGAGATGGGCTGCAAAGCCTGCGGATCGTCGGGCGGCGGCTGCCAATTTCTGGGCACCGCGGCGACTGCGCAGGTGGTGGCAGAAGCGCTGGGCATGGCGCTGCCGCATTCGGCGCTGGTGCCCTCGGGCGAGGCGATCTGGCTGGACAATGCGCGGCGCTCGGCATTGGCGCTGCTGGCGATGAAAGCAGCCCGCATCAACCTGGACCACATCATCACGCCGGCTGCGCTGGAAAATGCCATGTTGGCGCATTCGGCTTTTGGCGGCTCGACCAATCTGCTGCTGCACATCCCGGCCATCGCCCATGCCGCGGGCCTAAAAGCGCCCACAGTCGACGACTGGATTCGCGTCAATCGCAGCACAGCGCGCTTGGTCGATGCCCTGCCCAATGGACCGCGCAACCACCCGACTGTGCAGGTTTTCATGGCGGGCGGCGTGCCCGAAGTCCTCTTGCATCTGCGCGCCGCTGGCTTGCTCGATACAGACGCCTTGACCGTCACGGGCGACAAGCTGGATGTCGTATTGGACTGGTGGGCAGAAAGCGAACGGCGGCAGTTGGCACGGCAGCGCCTGCGAGACAGCGACGGCATCGACCCGGACGATGTCATCATGTCGCCAGACTCGGCAAAGGCGCGCGGTTTGACCAGCACAGTCGTCTTCCCACTGGGCAATATCGCCCCGCAAGGCTCGGTCATCAAAGCCACCGCCATCGACCCCGACGTGGTGGACGAGGACGGCGTCTATCGGCATAGTGGCGCGGCGCGGTTCTTTACATCAGAGCGGGCGGCCATCCGCGCATTGAAGGGCTTGGCAGGCGCGCCCATCCAGCCCGGCGATGTGCTGGTGCTGGCCGGCGTGGGACCCATGGGCACGGGCATGGAAGAGACATATCAGCTGACTTCGGCGCTGAAGTTTATCCCCTGGGGAAAGCATGTGCCCATCATCACCGATGCGCGATTTTCGGGCGTGTCGACCGGCGCCTGCATCGGGCATGTCGGTCCCGAGGCGCTGGCCGGCGGCAGCATCGGCAAGCTGCGCGATGGCGACATCATCGCAATCAGCATCGATCGCCATCAGCTGCGTGGCACAGTCGACCTGGTCGGCACAGCGGACGGCGTTCTTACGGCGGCAGAGGCGGCGGAACTGTTGGCAGCGCGCGCGCGCCACCCCGACCTGCAGCCCCACCCAGCCCTGCCAGCCGATACGCGCTTGTGGGCGGCGCTCCAGGCGGCCAGTGGCGGCGTCTGGGCGGGCAGCGTCTATGATGTGGACAAGATCACCGCGGCGCTGGAAGCGGGGTTGCAAGCTCTCAATGGCGAAAATGAATGTTGAGAGACATCAGACAAGGAGTTGATATGTCCAGCGCAGCCAATCAAAGCAATAAAGCGGCAGTTTGGGATTTCTGGCAGAAACTGAACCACGCCCGCCCCCAGCAAGTGCCAGCGTTGGCGCGGGCGGCGCTGCACGAAGAGGTGAACTGGAATGTCTCGGCGCCAGTTGACCAGCTCCTGGGCGTCGAGGCGGTCATCGCCGATTTTTGGCTGCCGCTGCTGCAGGCTTTCCCCGATATCAAGCGGGCGCCTTATGTCTTCATCGGCGGCGAAGACCGTGGCGAAGGCTGGATCAGCGGTTGTGGCTATTTCACGGGCAGTTTCGTCCGCGATTGGCTGGGCATCCCGGCGAGCGGGCGCAAGACCAATATCTGGTTTGGCGTCTTTTATCGTATGCGCGCGGGGCGCATCGCCGAAGCCTATTTGCAGCTGGATATCCTGGCGGTGGCGCGGCAGGCGGGCTTCCAGCTATTGCCGCCGGCACCAGGGGCAGAAGGCGGCAAAATCCCGGGACCGCTCGCCCAAGACGGCATCTTGCTGACCGAGCAGGCTGCGCTGGAATCTCGCAAGAGCTTGCAGTTGGTGCGGGCGATGGCGCAGGGCATGAGCCGCTATCAGCGCAACCGAGATGGCGGCGACCTGCGTTCGATGGAGCAGGCGAAGTATTGGAGCCGCGATATGAAATGGTATGGTCCTAGCGGCATCGGCGCTTGCCACACGCTGGAAGAATACGAAGATTTTCATCAGCGCCCCTGGCTGGAAGGCTATGGCGACCGCAACATCAGCCCCGAAGGCGCTGGGCGGCTTATGGGTTGGATTGGCGAAGGCAAATATTGCGCTGGCGGCATCTGGGACGCGCCTTATTCGCATCACAATGGCACTTATGTCGGCGTGCCCGCCAGCGGCAAGCTGATGACATTGCGCGATTTTGACTGGTGGAAGCGTGAAGGCGAGTATCTGATAGAGAACTGGGTGCCAATCGATATGATTGACCTCTTCCGGCAGATGGATATCGACTTGATGGCGCGGCTGCAAGCGCAGATTGAAGCGCGCAAACGGGGCATAGCCGCGATGTGGTAACGCCCCGTTGACAGCCTGCCGCCGCCTGAACCATACTCCAGCCCAGCCAACTTGCGGAGACAAACCCTATGCTCAGCGCAGAGCAAATCGCCTTTTATCATGAAAATGGCTATCTGACTGTCGAAGCTGTTCTAAGCGCAGAAGAACTGGCGGCGCTGCGGCAGGTTACCGATGAGTTTGTCGAGCGCTCGCGGACACTCAGCGCGCACGACCACATCTTCGACCTGGAGCCGAATCACAGTGCCGAAACCCCACGCCTGCGCCGCATCAAAAGCCCGATATTGCACCACGAGGTCTATGCGGCGACCCTGCGCCATCCGCGCATCCTGGCTATCGTCGAGCAGCTTATCGGGGCAGGTGTGCGCAGCAACGGCAACAAGCTGAATATGAAAGAGCCCGACCATGGCAGCGCGGTGGAATGGCACCAGGATTGGGCATTCTATCCGCACACGAATGACGACTTGCTGGCGGTGGGCGTGGCCATTGACGACATGACCGAAGAAAATGGCTGCATGCTGATGGTGCCGGGTTCGCATCGCGCAGAGCTGCACAGCCACCATGAAAATGGCGTCTTTGTCGGCGCAGTGAGCGAGCCCGACTTTCAGCCGCGCCAAGTGGCAAAGTGCCTGGTCAAAGCCGGCGGCATCACCATCCATCACGCGCGCACCCTGCACGCCTCGACACCCAATCATTCGTCAAAGCCGCGGCGGTTGCTGCTCTTTCAATACTGCGCGCTGGATTCCTGGCCCCTCGAGGGCTTCGCGACTTACGAAGCCTATTGCGATTCCATCCTGCGCGGCAACCCGAGCACCCGCCCGCGGCTTACGGCTGTGCCCGTCATCATCCCGCTGCCCAAGCCGCAGAACGCCGGCTCCATCTTCGAGATCCAAGAGACATTGCGAAACAAGGAAATGGCAAAGCAATGAGCATAATTTTGAGAAATTACCGCAGATGGTGGCAAATACCGCGCAATCGCAGCGAGCGGTCTGAACATCGGCAGGTCACTTTTTTGGAGTTGTTTTACGATCTTGTGTATGTGGTGTTGATTGCGCAATTGACCCACGCCCTCGCCCATCACATCGATCTGCAACACATCGCAGAATTCTTATTTCTGTTCATCATTACCTGGTGGGCTTGGCTAAACGGGACGGCCTATCACGATCTTCACGGCAATAACGACATCCGCACCCGTGTGTTCACCTTCTTGCAAATGTTCACCGTGGCGGCGATGGCCGTCTTCGCTCACGATGCGCTGGGCGAGACTTCGACAGGATTTGCGGTAGCGTATGCCGCGTTTCAACTTATCTTGACTTTTCTATGGTGGCGCACCGGCGTCCACGATCCTGCGCATCAGCCACTTTCGCGCCCGTATTCGCTGGCATTTCTCATAACGACTCTGCTATTTGTCGCATCCGTTTTTGTAGAGCCGCCCGAAAGATTTACCCTCTGGCTTGTCGCTACATTGATATCCATTGCGCTGCCGCTGTTGATCCTGCGGCTTCGGCGCAGAAACCCCGCTGTGCAAGCGCAGCTCGAATCGGGTGTCATCGTGACGGCGTCGCTGGTCGAACGTTTTGGGCTGTTTACGATCATTGTGCTGGGCGAGGTTATTGTCGGCGTTGTTCAGGGAATAGCTGGCTATCATGATATACACTGGCGGCTAGGCGGCATCAGCGCATTGGGCATGAGTATCGCCTTTGGCACCTGGTGGCTGTATTTTGACTTTGTATCGCATCGCATTCCGCGGCCAGGCTCTTTGTGGGTCTATGTCTGGTCCTATGCCCATTTGCCCGTGACCGCTGGCATCGCCATGGTTGGGGCTGCTATGGTGAATGTCATCGCACATGCGACCGACCCGCTGCCGGTTGCAGTCCGCTGGCTGCTGGTCGGCTCAATTGGCATCGTGCTTGTCGGCATCGCATTCTTGCTCCGTTCGTTGCCACCGCGAGCGAATACTGCGCAAGCGCATCGGCTGGGCCAAATTGTGATTTTCTGCGTCGCTGTCGTCATTTTCGCCCTGGGTTTCTCGACCTTGGAAACGATCCCCTTACTCGCTTCCATCGCAGTTTTGATGCTCATGCCTGTCGCATTCGGTCTCATTTACTGGATAAGACACACCGAGACAGTCCCACAATAGCGCCTTGCCATTGACAAGCTGATAGCCAGCTCCTACTATACCTGTTGCACATATTTTCTATAGATAGCGACAAGCAGGAGCGAGCTGGATGTACGAAGTGAGCAAATTCCCACAAGGGACTTTTTCCTGGGCAGATAACACCTCGACCGATGCCGAAGCGGCAAAAGCCTTTTATCAGGCGCTGCTGGGCTGGGACAAAGATGAAATCCCGCTGGACCCGGCGCTGCCAGGCGCAACATATACCATGTTCAAGCAGGCTGGCGCCTATACCGCTGGCCTGGCGGGCATGCTGCCAGATATGCAGGCGGCAGGAGTGCCATCGCATTGGACCAATTATGTCACAGTGGAAGATGTAGATTCGCTGCTGCCGCTGGTCACAGACAATGGCGGCACGCTTCTCTACGGTCCCGCCGATGTCTTTGATAGCGGGCGCATGCTGATCATTCAAGACCCCAGCGGCGCGCAACTCGGATTGTGGCAGGCGAAGAATCACATCGGCGCGGGCCTCGTCAACACCGTCGGCGCGATGTGCTGGAACGAATTGCTAACGCGCGACGCAGCGGCCACCAAAGCTTTTTATAGCGCATTGTTCGGCTGGGAATACACCGTCGACGCGAACGGCTACATCATGATCCAAAATCGCGGTCGCAGCAATGGCGCCATGATGCAGATGGACGCAAGCTTCGGTGAGATGCCATCCATGTGGCAGCCCTATTTCTCCGTCGCCGCCATAGACGAGTCCATCGCGCAGGCGCAGGCTGGCGGCGGCACCATCATCATCCCCAAGACAGAAGCGCCCGGCGCCGGACATTTCGCCTATCTTGCCGATCCAGCTGGCGCGCACTTTTATATCATTCAGTTGATCCAGGCAGAGCCTTGGGCAGAATAGGCTCTGCCCATCGCTAGGAGATCCAAAATCCAAAGCACAGGAGCGAACATGTATACCGTCACAAAGTTCCCGCATGGCACGTTCAGCTGGGTGGATTGTGTATCGACAGACGCAGAGAAAGCAAAAGCCTTCTACATGGACCTCTTCGGCTGGAGCAAGATCGAGGTGCCAATGGGCGACGCTGCCACCTACACCATGTTTCAGCTACAGGGAAAAAATGTTGCCGCTTTAGCCCCGATGCCACCCGAAGTGCAGGCGATGGGCATCCCGTCGTATTGGAACAACTATGTGACAGTCGACGATGTGGACGCGCTGGCAACCGTCGTCACCAACAATGGCGGGTCGATCGTTTTTGGACCGGTGGATGTTTTCGACAACGGGCGCATGATGCAAGTGCATGATCCCACCGGCGCGGGGATAGGCTTGTGGCAGCCGCGCAACCACATCGGCGCGGGCATCGTCAACACGGTCGGCGCGCTGTGCTGGAACGAACTGAACACGCCCGATGCCGAAGCCGCCAAAACCTTCTATGCGGCGCTATTTGGCTGGGAATACGCGAGCGACACCCAGTACATCCACATTCTCAATCGCGGGCGCGGCAATGGTGGCCTGCTGCAAATGGACACCGGGATGCCGCCCTGCTGGATGCCCTACTTCCACATCGCCGATATTGACGTCGGCGTCGTGCGCGTAAAAGAGCTCGGCGGCAGTGTCGTCGTGCCCCAGAACAAACTGCCAGACGGCAGCACCTGGTCTGTGGTGGCAGACCCCGCAGGCGCCCACTTCTACCTCATCCAGCTTTCACAAGCCGAAGCCTGGTCAGAATAGACAATCCAATCGCTTCGACTTCACAAGAAATCACCAGGGCGACAAAGCGATTCGCCCGAATGGACAGGAGTAGCTGCATGTACACAGTGACAAAATATCCCCACGGCACATTTAACTGGGCAGATACCAGCTCGACCAATTCGGCAGCGGCCAAGCAGTTCTACATGGACTTGTTCGGCTGGGGCAAAACCGATATCCCCATCGGCGATGGCATGACCTATACCATGTTCCAGCACCAGGGCCAGCATGTGGCTGCGCTCAGCGAGGCGACGCCAGAAGCGCTTGAGCAGAATATCCCATCGCATTGGTCCTGCTATGTGGCTGTCGATGATGTCGATGCGCTGCTGCCCGTCGTCACAGCCAACGGCGGCACGATCATCTTTGGACCGATGGATGTCTTCGACAGCGGGCGCATGGCTTTTATCATGGACCCGACAGGCGCGGCTTTGGGCTTGTGGCAGGCGCGCAACCACATCGGCGCAGGCATCGTCAACACCGTCGGCGCGATGTGCTGGCACGAGCTGCTCACGCGCGACGCGGCGACAGCCAAAGCTTTCTATAGCGCCGTGCTGGGCTGGGAATACAATGACCTTGAGAATTACACCGACATTCGCAACCGCGGTCGCTCCAACGGCGGTATCATGCAAATGGACGAGAGCTTCGGCGAAACACCGCCCTGCTGGATGCCCTATTTCAACATCAGCGAAATTAACGCTGGCGTCGCGCGCGTGAAAGAGCTGGGCGGGCAAGTGCACATGGGACCGCACGAAGTGCCGGGCACGGGCTATTGGGCGCTGGCCACAGACCCAGCTGGCGCGCATTTCTATCTCTTGCAGCCCTTCCAGATCGACACCTGGGAAGAATAGGGGCGTCTGGTCTACCCCCCCTCCCCTCAGTCCCCCATATCAATGGAGGGGGGGGTATCAAGGAGCATTTGCATGATTGGCGAACCACACAATGAGTCAAGATTCCGCCTTTCTGAGCTCCCCTCCCGGATGCTTCGGGGAGGAGCCGGGGGAGGGGTAGTCCAAGAAAGAGAGGCAACATGTACAAAGTAACCAAGTACCCGCACGGGACATTTTCCTGGGCGGAAAACTCCTCGACCGATCCAGAGGCGGCAATTGCCTTCTACCAGGATTTGTTCGGCTGGGGCAAAACCGAGTTCCCCATCGACGAGACCCACACCTACACCATGTTCCAGCATCAGGGCGAAAACGCGGCTGCGCTCAGCGACATGCTGCCAGAGGGCGTGCCGTCATTTTGGTTCAATTATGTGACGGTCGAGGATGTCGATGCGCTCGCCGATGTGGTCACCGAGAATGGCGGCACCGTCGTCTATGGACCCTTTGATGTCTTCGACAATGGGCGCATGCTGCATATCGCCGACCCCGAGGGCGCGCATCTCGGCTTGTGGCAGCCCAAACAGCACATCGGCGCGGGCATCGTCAACACGGTCGGCGCCATGTGCTGGAACGAGCTGCTCACGCGCGACGCCGCAACCGCCAAAGCTTTCTATAGCGCCGTGCTGGGCTGGGAATTCTACGGCGATGCGCATTACATCCACATCAGCAACCAGGGCCGCAACAACGGCGGCATGATCGAAATGGGCGAGAACTTCGGCGAAATGCCAGCTATGTGGATGCCCTATTTCCATGTCGCGGATATAGACGCAACCATGCAGCGGGTCGAAGCATTGGGTGGCAGGGTGGTCACGCAGAAGATGGAAGCGCCCGATACCGGCTGGTTCACCGTCATTGAAGACCCGGCCGGTGCCGTTTTATACATCATGCAGCTGAACAAAGCCGATGCCTGGCCGGAATAAATCAC
>JAJDZQ010000100.1 GCA_022824565.1 Anaerolineae bacterium
GCGGCTGTCGCGATTATCGGTATGCCAGACGCGGTCGCGAGTGAGGCAGATTTGCCCAAATCGCAGCCTGTCGCTCTGCTCCAGCGCCGCCAGCAGGTCGCCTGCGCCCGCCTTGGGGAAGCCAGCCCAGGTGCCAGGTTCTGTTTGCGTTTCAAAAGGCAGTCCACTGGTCTGCGCCAGCGCCAAAATGACATCGCAGAGCGAATCGTCTGTGCCGACCGGCTCGGCAACATGCAGGAATCTGTCGCCCACATGCTCGACTGCGCCATCGCCAGCGATGCCCAGCGCGCGCGGCACATCCTGCTGGACATGGCTGCCTTCGGCGAGAAAGTAGGGCAAGGCGATGATGTGCCGGGAGCGCGTCCGCCGATAGATGCTGGGGATATCGGGCTGGTCGTCCAGGTAGCAATCGACAACTTCGGCAAACCAGCCCAGCGCGGCGACCCGATTGGCTTGGCGGCGTGCAGCATCGCGGCTGCGTGGGTTGCGGCGCGTACCATGCCCGATGATGGCGGCGGCTGTCTGCGCGGGCGGCAGCTTGCGCGTGGCGACCAAGTCGCTCAAGCGCTGATTGACAATCGAATCCAGCAGCGGGTGCTCGCCGATGGGCGCTGTGTAATGAACCAGCTTGTTGTCGATGCGTGTCGTCGGACCGCGCAAGCCCATTTCGGTCGGGATAACTTGGCTGGTGAAATAGCCATTGGCGGTGAAGAGCGGCACGATGACCACACGGCGCGATGCCAGCGAGGCCAGCGCCTGTGAGAACGCCGGTGGCTCTTTCCAGAAGCAAGCGGTGATCTCATCAGCCACGCCCATTCGCCGCAAACGATCGACATAGCCCCAGACGAGGCCGGCTGTGTTGGCGCTGATGTGCGAGCCATGGCCCGCCAGCACGAGGGCGACTCCGCTCATTCTGCTTTTGCCGCCTGGACGATGCGCTCGAAGTGTTGGCGCGCCTGCTCGGTCTGTCCTTTGCCCAGCAAAGCCAGCACATCCGATGCCAGCACACGCGCATACAGTTGCTGTCGCTGTGGCTGTGCGCCCCCGCCCCCGCCCGCTGCGCGCAAGTCGCCCAACCAGTCTGCCAATGTCGCCCAGTCGCCTGTCAACTCATCCGCCAGTCGCGCTTTCATCAATTGCAGAAGCGCCGGCGATTTTCCCTGGCTGCTGAGCGCGATAGTCAATGGCGGCTGGTCTAGCTGCGCCATGTTGCTGAAGTCGCTGCGCTCGCTGCTGCCCGAGGCGACATTGCATAGCGCGCGGATGCGCTGGGCATCTTGCGCCACCACACGATTCACTTGCGCATCGTCTGTCGCGGCGATAACCAGCACGGGCATATCGCTTTGGAAGCTGTCGCGCTGGTAGCTTTCCCGCCGCCACAAGATGTCGCCGGACCCTGCCAACGCTTGCAATTCGTCTGTGGCACTGGGGCTGATGAGCAAGATGCGCGCGCCGGCTTTGCGCAACTGCCGCACTTTGCGAGCCGCCACCGGTCCGCCGCCAACCACAGCCACCTGCCGGTCATGCAGGTGCAGCATCACTGGATAGCCGCTAGCCATGAAGAGCCGCCTGGGCTGGTGCGGGCAGGTGCAAGCCGCATTCGGTTTTGCTGTGGCGCGCCCAACGTCCCGCGCGACTTGCGTCTGTCGCAGCCACAGCATGCGTGCAGGGCCAGCAACCGATGCTCGGATAGCCTTGATCGTGCAGGGGATTGTAGGGCAGGTCGCGCGCGTGGATGGCTTGCCAAACTTGCGCTTCTGTCCAATTGGCGAAAGGCGCAAATTTGATCAGCCCGCTGCGCCGGTCGCGACTGACGATCGGTGTATTGGCGCGGCTGGGGGATTGATCGCGCCGCAAGCCAGCCACCCAAGCCTCGAAGCCGCTCAATCCGCCGCGCAGGGGAATAGTCTTGCGGATGTGGCAGCAGCGGTCTGGATTGCGCTCCCACAAGCGGTCGCCATAATCACGAGCTTGCTGCGCGAGGGTCTGTCGCGCTTTGATGCGCCGCAAATCAAGCCCGAAGCGCTCTTCCAACTGCGCCATGAGTTCCAGGGTCTCGGGGAAGAGCAAGTCGGTATCGAGCGTGAGCACAGGCGTCTGCGGCGAGATCTGCTGCATCATGTCCAGCGTGACGATGCCGGTGATCTGAAAGCTGGTTACGATAGCCAGCTTGCGCCCAAACAACTTGTGCGCCCGATGCAAGATCTGCCCGGGGCTGGCGCTTTCCAACTTCCGCGCCAAATCTTGAATCTGTTCGTTTGTCATGTTGTCTCCCGGTTGTTTGCTGCGGCTTTCTGCCCAAATAAAAAGAGCGCCTCGGCTTTATTCCGAAGCGCCCTGTACATCGTGCAGGTCCTAGCGGCAACATCGCGCTGCCAGCCTCGGATAAGCCGCCCCGGCCGGGACGCAGCAACAACACAGACAAACTTGCGACAGAACGAACATGAATGCTCCTGGCTTTCGCCACACAACAAAAAAGCCCCGTGCCATGACGGGGCTTCGCATCTTCGCTGCTATTTGGTCAAACGCGACCTAGCGCGACGCCACCGCACGACAGGCATGCCCTGCAACACAACAACAACACGCTATCGCGCAATTGAACAGGGTGGCGTTTTTCTGGGCGTTTGTGACCATGCTCACAGCGTATCGCGGGAAAACTGGTCTGTCAAGGGAAGAATCTGCCTGGAAAGTGGCGAATTCCATCTGGTTGGCGCGCTTAGCGATAGCCATTGCTGCCGCTCAAGCTGTTGAGGAAGCTCTGGTTGGTATCGTGCAGGCGGAAGCTCTGCAGCAGCATCTCGGTCGCGCCGACGATGCCTTCGGGCTGTTCTGCCAGGTGCGACCACATGCGCCGCATGGTATAGACGCGCTGCAACACATCGGGACCCAGCAGCAATTCTTCGCGCCGCGTGGACGACTGTTCGATATCAAAGGCGGGGAAGATGCGCCGCTCTTGCAGCTTGCGGCTCAGGTGCAGTTCCATATTGCCCGTGCCCTTGAATTCTTCATAGATGACATCGTCCATTTTGCTGCCCGTATTGACCAGGCAGGTGGCGACGATGGTGAGGCTGCCGCCTTCTTCGACATTGCGCGCCGCGCCAAAAAACCGCTTGGGCGGGTGAATGGCCTGCGGGTCCAAGCCGCCAGACAAGGTGCGGCCGCTGGTGGGCACGACCAGGTTATAGGCGCGCGCCAGCCGCGTTACGCTGTCGAGCATCATCACCACATGCCGCTTGACCTCGACCAGCCTTTTCGCCCGTTCCAGCGCCATTTCGGCCACGCGCACATGGTGATGCACGGGATCGTCAAATGTCGATGCGATAACCTCGGCATCAACCGAGCGGTCCATGTCGGTCACTTCTTCTGGGCGCTCGCCGATCAAAGCGACCATCAGATGCACATCGGGATAATTGGTGCTGATGGCATTGGCGATATCTTTGAGCACGGTGGTTTTGCCGGCTTTGGGTGGAGATACGATCAAGCCGCGCTGCCCAAACCCGACTGGCGCGATTAGGTTCAACATGCGCGTGGAGAATATGCGCGGCACCGTTTCCAGGTTGAAGCGCGCTTCGGGGAAGATGGGCGTAAGCCGTTCGAAGTTGGGGCGGTTGCGCACTTCGCGCGGGTCTAGCCCGTTGACGGCATCGACGCGCAACAAGCCAAAATATCGTTCGCTGTCTTTGGGGGGGCGCACTTGCCCGATAACCATATCGCCCGTGCGCAACTTCAATCGGTCGATCTGCGAGGCGCTGACATAAATGTCGTTCTTGCCTGGCAGATAGCCCTCGGCGCGCAAGAAGCCAATGCCATTTTCGGTGACCTCGAGCACGCCGCCACGCAATTCGTTGCCGCGCCGTTCGGCTTCTTGTCGCAGCAAGCCGATGATCAGGTCTTGCTTTTTCAACCGGCTGAAACGAGGCACATTGCGTTGGCGCGCCATGCTGCGCAATTCGGGCAAGGTCTTGGCTTCAAGTTTTCCAATGTTCATGCATGTCATCCTGTTTTAGTGTGACGCGGCGGGGCTGGGTTCAGGTTGCCACGATCTTATGAGCGAATTCGCAGTTGGGCATAGGGACAAAGCGCTCCCTGCACGGCAAGCGCAACTGGCGACAACAAAAGCAAAGCGCGCTAGGGTATGTCAAGAAAGGAGCCGCAGACAGGGAACAGATAGTGGGAGAACTGCTTTCGCTTACAATATAACATGGAACTTTTGCTGCGTCAAATACTTCCTTGACGATTTTATCCCAATTATAATGATTGTGTTTGCGCGGCAGTTGCGCCTGTCGCCAGAAGCCGCCAACCAGGAGCGAAAAAAATGCCCCGCATTGTCATCATCGGCGCGCTGGTTTATGACATGGTATTTGATGTGCCCGACTGGGTGCAGCCCAACCGCGCCGTGCATGCTCGCGGGCTGACCATCTCGCCAGGCGGCAAGGGCTTGAACCAGGCGGCCGCGGCGAGTCGGCTTGGCGCAGAAGAAGTTCGGCTGGTCGGCTGCGTTGGCGATGACATGTTCGGCGCAGAAATGGTCGCTGCCTTGCGGCAAGTGGGCGTCGACACAGCTCACATCCAGATTGCTGCCGATGCGCGCACCAGCATCGCCGCCATCATCGTGCGCGAACAACTGCCCGGTTTCATCGGCGCGCCCGATGCCAGCCGCCGCGTCAGCCAAGCACAAATCCGCGCGGCAACAGCCGATCTGCGCCCGGGCGATGTGCTGCTGGTCGGCTTTGAAGTGCCACAGCCGCTGGTGGCCTACGCGCTGCAACTGGGCAGGGCGGCCGGCGCAACCACTGTGGTCAATCCAGCGCCCTTCTTCACGCGCGACTCGTTCGTTGTCGACTACTTGCCCTTGATCGACCTGCTCATCCCCAACATGCTGGAAGCGCAACTGCTGATGGACAGCGAGTCCGATGATGTCGATCGGCTTGGTTGCGGTCTGCTGGGCAAAGGCGTCGGGCGCGTCGTGTTGACATTGGGAGAAGCGGGCAGCATCTTGTACGAACCCGGCGGCGCGCTGGCCCAGCGAGCCTTCCCGGTCGCAGCTGCCGATACGACTGGCGCAAGCGATGCCTTTGCGGGCGCATTCTGCGTGGGTCTGGCGCGCGGCTGGCGTGTGAGGCGCACCCTGGCCTTTGCATCGGCTGCGGCTGGCTTGGCTTGCGCAAAGCCGGGCACCATGACCTCTCTGCCCGAGCGCAGCGAAGTGGAAAGCTTGCTGGCGGCCGCGCAACTTGAGCCATCCGCGCGTGTTTTGGATTGTATGCAATGAAGAATCCCTTCGCCCGGCAAAGCGATTATTCCGCGCTGGATGATGCGGCGCTGGTCGCCTTGGCAAAGACCGACCGCGATGCCTTTGGCGAATTGTACGAGAGATACCTCAGCAAAATGTACAGCTATGTCTATTATCGCACGGGCAACACGCATGATGCCGAAGACCTGACGGCGAAAGTCTTCTTGCGCGCATTTGCGCACATTGGCAAATATGTCGACCGGGGTCTGCCCTTCCAAGCCTGGCTCTACCGCATCGCGCACAACCTGGTCGCCAATTGGCACCGCGACCAGAGCCGGCGCAAAATCATCGCGCTGGAAGATTATCTGGGGCGCGACCTGCAAACCGAAGCGCCCGACGAGCGAGCAGAAGCGCGCGACGAACACGACAGCCTGCTGCGCGCCGTCCGCCGCCTGCCCGCCGAACGCCAGCAATTGCTGATCCTGAAAATTGTCGAGCGCTTGCCCAACCGCGAGATCGGCATCATCATGGGACGCAGCGAGGGCGCGATCAAATCGCTGTATCACCGCACATTGCTGGCGCTGCGTGCCGACTTAAGCGCCGACCCTGTCAGCAGCAACATGAATCGATCGAGTGGATGACCGTTATGAAGCCAGACCAGCCTGCAACGCGCGAACCTCTGTTGCCAGCCGATGACGAGCAGCACGAAACCGAAGCCCTCGCTCAACTCACGAAGGCGCTGGAATCTGCGCTGACAGTGCAAAAGCCGCGCGAATCGTTCGCCAGGGAATTGCGCGCGCAGATCATGGACGAGGGCGCGGATGTGCCTGCTCGCCTGCGCAGTTTGTCGCCACGACTGCAATTCGCCGCGGCGTTGGCGTTGGCGGCTGGTTGCCTGCTGCTGATGCTGCGCCGGCTGCTCGGCAATGGCGGTGGGGAACTGGTCGAAGACACCGTACCCAGTTCTGCTTGAGGCAAGCCTTGACCGAAACGATCACACAGCGGCAGCTCAACCGCACCTTGCTTTCGCGCCAGCTGCTGCTCGAACGCAGCGACATCCCGCCACTGAAGGTCGTAGAGCGGCTGGCCGGCATGCAGTCGCAGATCCCCAACCCGCCCTACATCGGCTTGTGGACGCGGCTCGCCAGTTTTCAAAAAGCCGAGCTGACTGCGCTGCTGAATTCGCGCGAGGTGGTCAGAGCGCCGTGGATCCGCTCCACCCTGCATCTGGTGTCAGCGCCCGACCATCAACGCTTCCAGACGGTCATCCAACCGGCTTTGGCGCGGGGCTTGCGGTCTTTCTTTGGGAGGCGCGCCAAAGACCTCGAAATCCCAAGTTTGATCGAAGTCGCGCTGCCTTTTCTGGAAGCCGAAACACCTGCCATCGGGGCGCTGCGCGACGAATTGCAGCGACACTTTCCCCAGCATGACAAGCAAGCCATGGCCTACGCCGTACGCAGTTATCTGCCGCTGCTGCAAGTGCCACCCAGCGGCACATGGGGCGTGGGCACGCGCGCAAGCTATACCACCGCTGCCAACTGGCTGGGCGAGGCGAAGTCGTCCGATCTGGCGATGCTTTTCCGACGCTATCTGGCCGCATTTGGACCGGCCAGCCTCATGGACTTCCAGACCTGGTGCGGCATGACCAGCCTGAAAAAGGCGCTGGCGCCCGTCCTCAAGACCTTGGTCGCTTATCGCAACGAAGCTGGCGCGCAACTGGTTGACCTGCCCGATCTGCCCTTGCTGCCCGAAGCTGCGCCGGCGCCAATTCGCTTTCTGCCCGAATACGACAATTGCTTGATCGCGCACAAGAACCGCACGCGCATCTTGCCCGAGCGGCATCGCAAGCAAGTATTCGTTTCGGCTGGCAGGGTCTTGGGCAGCGTGCTCATCGACGGCTTTGTCGGCGCGATCTGGAAAGCCAGACGAGAGAAAGACCGCGCCCGGCTGTCGATCAGCTTGTTTGAGACGGTCACTGCGGGATGCCAGGCGGAGATCGAAGCCGAGGGCTTGCGCTTGCTGCGCTTTATAGACGAAGACGCCAGCGAATATAGCGTCGAATTCAGCTGAAATCGTGCCCAGGCACAGAGCAGCGCCCAGCCGACACAGCGGCGTGATTTGAAGAGGTTCTGTGCTACAATCGCCGCGACCGCCGCGCCAGCGTACCGCAAGGGAAACCTGATGCCAACCGACTCGCTTATCATCGCGCTGCCCAGCAAGGGCAAACTGGACGCAGACTGCGACCGCTTCCTTGCGCGCGCCGGACTGCCTGTTTACAAGCCCAACCGCCGCCAGTACACCGCATCCATCCCCAGCCTGCCGCAGACCGAAGTGGTCTATCAACGGCCCCGCGATATCCCCGCACGCGTGGCCGAAGGGCTCGTGGATATCGGCATCACCAGCCTGGATGTGCTCGCAGAATACAGCGAAGACTCGACGAATGTCATGCTTATCGACCGGCTGGGCTTTGCCCGCTGCAGCTTGTTGCTGGCGGTGCCCGATTCCTGGACTGATATAAGGTCCATCGCCGACCTGGCAGACCGCAGCCTGCGCCAACAAGCAAACGGCGACCCGCTGCGCATCGCCAGCAAATACCGCAACCTGGTGGAGCGATTTCTGCGCCGACAGGGCATCGTTGACTTCCAGCTGGTGCATGCCGATGGCGCGTTGGAAGCTGCGCCGCGCATGGGCTATGCCGATCTTATTGCCGATATCAGCGAGACGGGCACCACCTTGCGTGAAAATCAACTGCGCCCGCTGGTTGGTGGCAATATCATCGACGCGCAGGCTGTGCTCATCGGCAATCGGCGTGGATTGCGAGCCTCGGCGAACAAGCTGGAGACCTTGCGAGAGTTGATCGAGCGCATCGAGGCGCATCGGCGAGCGCGGCAATTTGTGTCTCTGCGCGCCAATATCGCTGGCGAATCGATCAGGGATGTGCAGGAGCGCATATTGGCGAATCCTGCGCTCAGCGGCAGCAAGGGACCTGGCGTGGTCGGCGTGGCCAGCCCGCCCGGCACGTCGCAGCGCTGGTTCGAAACCAACTTGCTGGTGCGCAGCGATCTCATTCACAAGACCATGCAGCATCTGCGCGCGTTGGGCGGCACAGACATTATTGTAACGCGCCCCGACTATGTTTTTGATGCGCAATCCACCATATACAATCGCTTTGAGCGCCTGCTGCATGTTGATGAAAGGCTGACGACACAATGAGCGCCCTGGGCATCATCCAGCCTGGGGCGATGGGCATTTCTATCGCGGCATCGGCACAGGCAGCCGGGCAAGCCCTGTATTGGGCATCAGCCGGACGCAGCGCCGCCACCCGCCGCCGTGCCGAGGAGCACAATCTGCAGGACATGGATACGCTAGCGCGCCTCTGCAAAAGCTGCGAGATCATCATCTGCGTTTGCCCGCCACATGCCGCAGAGGCTGTCGCAGAGACGGTGCTAGAAGCAGGCTTCGCTGGGCTTTATTGCGACGGCAATGCCATCGCTCCACAAAAAGCCAGGCGCATCGGCGAGCGCCTGACAGCCGCCGGCATCGACTTTGTGGATGGCGGCATCATCGGTCCGCCGGCTTGGGAAAAAGGCGCGACCCGCTTTTATCTGTCGGGCAAATCAGCCTCGCAAATTGCCAGTTTGTTCGAGGGCAGCCTGACGGAAGCCATCGTCATTGGTGGCGAAGTCGGACGCGCATCGGCGCTGAAGATGGTCTTCGCTGCCCAGACCAAAGGCACGACCGCCCTGCTTTCGGCCGTGCAGGCGGTCGCGGAAGCCATGGGTGTGCGCGGCGACCTGGATGGCGAATGGGCGCGGCGTCTGCCCGATGCGACAGAATCTCGCGCGAAGCAGGTGCGGGCAGTCACCGCAAAAGCCTGGCGCTTTACCGGTGAGATGCAAGAGATCGCCGCGACTTTTGCAGAAGCGGGCTTGCCAGACGGCTTTCATCTGGCCGCTTTTGAAGTCTATCGGCGCATGGCGGGCTTCAAAGACGCGGAGTCATTGCCCGACCTGGACGATGTGCTGGCCGCGCTGCTGAACGAACCTAGCTAACCTGGGCGAGCGCCGCGACCAGCTCTGGCAAGCCAGCATAGACATAATCCGGCTGGACAGCGCTGGCGGCGAGGCTATCGCGAGATTCCACGCCTGTCAGCACCAGCGCCGTTTGCATGCCCAGCGCTTTTGCTCCGGCGATATCGGTATTGATGCGGTCGCCGATCATCAGTGTGTCCTGCGGCGATGTACCCAAAACCCCCAAAGCCGCATCAAACATGCCGCGCCTGGGCTTGCCGATGATGGTGGGCGCTCGGCCAGTCGTGGATTCCAGCAGCGCCAGGATGCTGCCCGCGCCCGGCACCAGTCCGTCTGGAGAAGGGAAAGACGAATCTGGATTCGTGCCGATAAAGTCAGCGCCGTCGCGAATCAAGAGGGTCGCCGTGCGCAGTTTTCCATAGGTCAAATCGAAGTCGATGCCACAGACGACCGCCGCAACCGCGCTTTCGGCCAGCTGAAAGCCAGCGCGAACGATCATTTGCTTTAAGCCATCGCCACCCACCACGAACATGTCGCTGCCGACAGGATAGCGCGTCTGCAAGGCGCTGACGGTGGCGGTGCCGCTGGTGACGATGTGCCGCTCTTGTATGCCTTGCACACCCATCTTCGCCAGTTTCTGCACATAATCGGCCGGTGTATTGCGGCTGTTGTTGGTGGCCAGCGCAAATTCAAGGTTGTTGGCGAAGAGCAGGTCGAAGAATTCGCCCATGCCCGGCAGCGCAACCACGCCTCGCCACAATACGCCATCCATATCCGAAATCACTGCTTTGACCGGGCTTCGCAAGGTTGTTTTCCTTTCCAAAGTCGAATAAAGTTCCGTGCGCGCGTTTGCCTCTCCCCGACATTTCGCTGAGGACAGGCCAGTTTTTTCTACCCCATCCCCGCCCTTCCCCATATCAATGGAGAAGGGAGACTCGTCGAGAAACCAGTGCAAAACTTGCTAAGCTGCCAGAAATTGAGCATCAGATTTTCATTTTCTCTGCATGCGGTCCCTCTCCCTGATGCTTCGGGGAGAGTTTGGGGGGTGGGGTAGACCCTCACAGGCGCTCCCTCGGAAAACCTGTCCTGTCCTCTGCGGCTTTTTCGCGAAAGGTCATTTCAAGCGGTCCAGGGTGCCCTGCTCCAAAGCCCACAAAGTCAACTGCTCTTGCGCTTGCAGCAGGCTGGTCAGGCGCGGATAGCCATTGTCATATTCACGCGACCATTCGACTGCGAAGTCGCCCTGGCAGATTTCTTCCAACGTCGCTTCCATCAGGCCCTCCAGCTTCAACTCTTTGAAGCGATGCAAGCGACTGAAGATGCCGTATTGCCCTGTCAGCGAAGACAGGCGCAGCGCATGCAGCAAGCCATTCTGCGATGCGCGCGAAAGATAATCGGTGAACTCGCCAGAGATGATCAAGTCCAGCATGACAGCTTCGGGCGGGTAACCGTGTTGCAGCAGCAAAGCCGCCGCAGTGGTCATCACATGCTGGAAGGCTGGCAGAATCGCCTGCTGCACGAAGAGATCGAGCTGTGCCTCTTGTTCCAGCGAAACTTCAATCGCGCCGGCGCGCAGGCTGCCCATCACCTTTGCCAGCGCCAGCAAGGTCTCCAAGGTTGTGCCGGTGGCGTCTTGCCCCACGCCGACGAAGCTGTAGAAACCGCTGCCATTGAGATAGCGCGAACGGACGGCCGCGCCAAAAGTGCGCGGGGCAATCATGCCGACATCGACAAAAGGCGGCGGCTCTACAAATCCGAAGGCGATATTGTAACCGCTGGCGAAAACCAGCAGATGTCCACGTTGCAGATATGGCGATATGCTCTCCAGATAGACTTCGGGCAAGACGACATTGGGCAGCATCAGCAGCAAAATATGACAGCGCGGCACGACGCGCTCAATATCCGTGGGCGAAAAACCATCCTGGCGGGCATGGTCGCGGGTTTCGTCTTCGCGCAGACCGATCATGACGCGCACTCGCGAATCGCGCAGGTTGTTGGCGAGCGGCCGACCCAGATTGCCGTAGCCGATAATGCCGACAGCCTTGCCGCTGAGCAGGTTCAGGTTGGCGTCTGCTTCGCGATAGATCGTTGTCATAGGCCCACCCGCGCCGCCCCCAAGGTCTTTTGCCAGACGGCGTATGCTTTGCCATTGCGCATAAATCCAAAGCGCTGATATAGCTGCTGCGAACGACGGTTGCTCGCTTGTGTGTTGACCGAGATGGCGCTGATGCCACGCCGCTGCAAATCGCTCAGCAAATCCTGCAGCAACAGCGAAGCGATTCCCTGGCCTTGATGCGCCGGATGCACTGCGAGCCGCGCCAGGTGTGCTGCTTCGCCATGCCGCGCGCAAAGTTGATAACCGACAATCGCGCTGTCGATGGTTGCGACTGTCGCAAAGACGCAGACGCGATAGGCAGCCCACAATTCAGCGCGCTCGACCGGCCAAGGTGGCGAAAATGCCAGCTTGTCCAGCTTCGCCAACTGCGCCATATCTTCCACTTCAACCGGGCGCAAACGCGCCAGCGAATCGGGGCGTGGCGGGAGGCGCTTGCCGATGTGCTGCAGCACAATGAGGTCATCGCAATAATGAAAATCCAGCTCGGCGAAGTAGGCCGGCAGCCAGTTCGTCAGCATCAAACCAGCGATGCCAGCGCAAGCCTCGGCCTGGCAAGCCGCTTCTGCCCGCGCCCACAATTCGCGCAGGATGACGCCCGGCCTGCGTCCAGCGCCGATGCCCAAAAGACGCAGCCAACGCCAGCCAGCCACCATCCGCGACAATCCGAGATAGCCCTGCAATTCGTCATCCACAAGCGCCAGCCAAACCGAGCCGCTTTCATCAGCCAGCCAGTCGGGGATGCTCTGCCAGTCGAGGTGGGTGTGCGTCCAGCGGCTGCGATTCATCAAATCCAGCAAGGACCGGCGGTGCTGGCGCGCATAAGGCGCAATCTGCAGGCGGGCAGGCGGCATCAGCGCAGGTACTTCTGGCGCTCAAAATACGGGGGCGCGGTGATTTCAAACGGCTTGTCAAAACGCGGGTCGAATATGCGCGAATAAATGCGATAGGCCGTCTGCGCCGCGAAGCCGCCTGTGACCGGCGATTCAACGATCGGAGCTTGCGCCGAGGTGATGACTGTCGGCAGCTCTCTTATGAAGCGATAATCGATAATCTGAAAAAGTTTTTCAGCCGCCCAAGGTGTGGCGCTGGCGAGGCTTAAATCGTCAAGAATCAGGATGGGGGCGGCGACGATTTTGCTGAACCGTTTGTCAAAATGTTCGTTTGAATTCGGGTCAAAGGCCAGTCGCAAATAATCCAGCAGGTCGGCGCAGGTCTTGAATGTTACATCGTGATTGCCTTCGGCCAGTTCTTGAGCGATGGCCGCAGCCAGGTGGGTCTTGCCGGTGCCATGATCGCCCAGCAAGCACAACCAGCCTTTGGGAGCTTTCACCCAGTTCTGCGCCCGACCCTTGGCTTTTTTGAGGTTTTCGCGTTCGCCACGCAAGTGACTTTCGGCATTGAAGGTCTCGAATGTCATCCGCGCGTACAGGTGGAACGGGACCGCCGGCGCGCGACTTTTGCTGCGAAAGTCTGGCGCATTGATGTTGACGACTGCGCCTTGCGCCATGCGGCTGCCGATGCGCGGATCGAGCTCGCCAATGTCCGTATTGGTTGTGATTACGGTCGGCTTCGAGTCGGCATGACGATGATTGAGCAGCTGAAAGAGCTTTTCTTTTGCCCAGTTCGTGGGATTCTCGACGCCGAGATCGTCCAGGACGAGCAGAGGCGCAGTGCGAATGCGGTAGAAGTAATCATCAAATGCGTTGTCGGCCCGTTTGTCAATCGCGCCGCGCAGCGCATCGAGCAGGTCGGGAGCCGTCAAGAACACCGCCAGTTCGCCCCATTGCTCAAGCCGCTGATTGGCTATGGCGGCGGCCAGGTGCGTTTTGCCACAGCCAACGGGACCGGAAAAAACAATCCAATCCTGTGGATTCGCCGCATAGTCCCGCGCCTGTCGTTTGGCGTTGCTTAAGGAATTGACGATGGCTTCTGTGTAATTGAGGTTGACATGCCGCGCCTGGAAGCGATCGAAAGTCATCGTGCGGTAGGCGTCCAGATTGCCAAATCGCCGCAGCCGCTCGTGCATGGTGAAATCGGTTTCGACCGGGTGGTTCGGGCAGCGTTGAAACTTGCCATAGCGCGGGTCGTTCAGCGGCACATCGAAAGCGAATACGCCTTTGCCAGCGCAGATTGGGCAGGGCTCGCCCGGCTTGGCTGGGTCGTGGCAAACAAAGGCGAAGGGGACAGTTGGCTGCGCGTCAGGAGTCGATGAAATCTTTCCATTTGCCCTTTTGATATTGCCGCTTTTGAGAACCTCCTGTATCGGCTTCACGGCTGCGTCCTTCCTGCTGCCAGTTTTCCAGCACTTTATGGACATAACGCCAGTTGCGCGCATTGCGCTGTACAGCATAGCGCATGGCGTCTTCGATCCACTCGCGCGGATAGGCGCTTTCGGCGTCGCGTATGGCTTCGGCAATCATGGGCGTCAGCACGCCAAGATTGTCTTCGTAAAGCGCATAGAGCGATGGCCGTGGCGGCAGCACCTCGATCTCGTGGGCCGTCGACGGTTGCCACTCCCCCGCCTCGATCTGCCGCTGCCAAACTTGCCCGTCCGCATCATTCCAGGCGAATAGCCGCCTCATGCAGCCGTTTGGGCCGACCTTGGCTTCCAGCAACATGCCGCGCGCCAGCCCCCTTTGCAAGGCATCGACCAACGCAGCTTGCGTGCCCAACGCGCGCATCAATAATTCATCAGCCAGCAACTCATCATAGCACAGGTAGCGATAGGGAGCTTCTTTTTGCTGCAGCATCGCCAAACAGCGCAGCGCCAGCTTCAATTCCGCCAGGTGGTCAATATCCGCCAGCGCCGCCGCAAACTCCGCAGCCGGCAGTCGCAGCGCTTCCAGCTTGTGGCGCCTGTTTGCGTTGTCCATGCCAATCAATCCAGATTGCTCAGGTCGACACGTTGCATTTTGACATCCATGAATTTGGTGATGGCTTTCTCAAAATACAACTGCACTGTGCCCGTGGGTCCATGTCGGTGTTTCGACAGCAAGACATCAGCCTGGTTGGGGTATTCGGTCGTTTCTGGATTATAAACTTCGTCGCGATACAGGAACATCACGGCATCGGCGTCTTGCTCGATGCTGCCGCTTTCGCGAAGGTCAGAAAGCTGGGGGCGCTTGTCTTGGCGATTTTCTACCGCGCGGGAAAGCTGGGCGGTCGAAAGCAAGGTTACATTCAATTCGCGCGCCAACTCTTTCAGGGAGCGGCTGATGTAGCTGATTTCTTGCACGCGGTTGTTTTCATAGGCGCGGCCCGCCGACATCAACTGCATATAATCGACCATGACCATATCCAGCCCGTATTCGTGCTGCAAGCGGCGACACTTGGTGCGCATTTCGGCTGGCGTGATGGAAGGCGTGTCGTCGATGAAGAGCGGCAGGTTCGATATGCGGCTGATGGCTTCGGTAAGGCGCGTCTGCTCGCCCGGGCTAATCTCGGCATTGCGCAGCTGCTGGAGGCGGATGCCCGTTTCCATGGATACGATGCGCTGCACCAGCTGTTCGACCCCCATCTCCATGGTGAAGATCGCCACACGAGCGCCCAGCCGCGCCACATACAAAGCCACCGTCAGCATCCAACTGGTTTTGCCCATGCCCGGACGCCCGGCAAAGACCACCAGATCCGACTTTTGAAAGCCGCCCAACAGCCCGTCCAGCGCTTTGAAACCGCTGGGCGTGCCCACCATGCCCGCGCCCAAAGACAGCAACCGTTCGAACTCATCATAAAAGTCGCTGGCGGCATCCCACAACGGCACAAATTCGCGCTTGAGCTGGTTGTTGCTCACGGCGAAGAGCGACTGCTCGGCATCGCTGATGACTTTGTCGATCGGCAATTCCTGGTCGAGGGCGGTGGCGCGGATGCTGTCGGCGGCTTGCAGCAGGCGGCGTCTGGTCGCAGCGCGCGCTACCAACTCGCCATAAATCTCGGCGTGCATGGCGGTGGGCGTATTATTGACGAGGTTGGTGATGTAGGGCGGTCCGCCGACCTCGTCCAACAGGTCGAGCGCTTCCAGCTCGCGGGCGAGAGTCACATAATCGATCGGCTCGGCTCGGTCGTTGAGGCGGCTGAAGGCAGTCCAGATATATTCGTTGCGTTTGATGAAGAAATCTTCGGGATTCAGGAAAGCGGCGACGCTGAGATAGGCTTTGGGGTCCAGCAAAACAGCGCCCAACAGCGCTTCTTCTGCCTCTTGACTCATGGGCAGATGCAGCTGTGCGAGTGGTGGCGGCTGATCCATAGCTGTTATTGCGCCCGGTTGGCTGTCCGCGCCAGCCTGCGTAATCGTCCAGGCGGCTGCGTAGAGCCAGGCAACGCGGCGGTCGCGCCTAGTCGTCTTCCAGGTCTTCGAGATTGAGCGTATCGACAAAGTCTGCGAAGGCGCTCAATTTGCTCTCATCGACCTGCTCGGCATATTCGCTGGGCTCGTACATATCATCGGGCAGACCCAAGATTTCGGCTTCGACATTGCGCTCGGGCACGATGCCGGCGTAATCCATGATTTCGCTATCGACGAAGATCTTGGCGTTCAGGCGCACAGCCAGAGCGATGGCATCGCTGGGGCGGGCGTCGATATCAATCTCGCGGTCGGGCAACGTGATGTTGATCAGCGCGAAGTAGACCTCGCGGCGCAGCTTGTTGATATAGACATAGTTCACGCGGCCGCCCATCTCTTCGATAGTCGACTTGAGCAAATCGTGCGTCAGCGGTCGTTCGCGTTCAATGCCCTGCAACTCAAAAGTGATGGCTTCCGACTCGAATTGTCCGATCCAAATCGGCAGATAGCGCTCTTCATCGACATCGCGCAAGACCACCAAGCGATGCTGCGACATCAAACTCACCTGTACGCGGTCAACCATCAATTCGATCATCTGCACCGCCTGACTCAAGTTCGTCTCTGGCTCGATTATAGCAAGTACCCTTGCGTCATTCAACCACCCCTCGACAACAACGTTATACTTTTGTGTGTGAATGACATTCGATTGCGCGCGCCGATCGCCTGTTTCGCGCTGCTTCTGGTGGCGGCTTGTGGCGCTTTGCCCCGCCAGTCCCTGCCCACGGCCGCTTATCGTTATCAGGAACTTCTGCTGGACGAGCATTTTGAACATGGTAGAGCCTGGCCCAGTTATGCTGGCGGCGCAGACCTCTGGCTGGGCGTGACGGAAGGCGCTTATCGCATCGAGCTGCACAGCAAACGGTATGTCTGGACGCAGCACGACCAACTCACGAGCGATGTGGTCATCGAGGTGGAGGCGCGGCAGTTGTCTGCATACGACCACAATGCGTATGGCCTGGCTTGCCGGCTCGACCCCGCCAACAGCGGCCGCGGCTATTTCTTGCTCATCAGCGGCGATGGCTATGCCAGCATTCGCTGGGGTGACGGACGCGCCCTGCGTGCTATCGTGCCGGCTTTCCCCAGCCAGCACATCCGTCAAGGCGCTGCGCACAACCGGCTGCGCGCCATCTGCATCGGCGACTACCTGGCGCTTTGGGTCAACGATGAATTCGTGGCAGAAGCGCGCGACCAGCGGGCGTCGGCGGGGCAGGTTGGCTTGGCAGGCGTGATGAATTATGCCGGGAAACAGTTGAGCGTGGACTTCGACAAGCTGCGCGTATGGAGCGCCGTCTTGGATGAGCATGGCAGCTAGAGCGCCCGCAACGAATCGCGAGCGCTTGCGTAGTAGGCAGCAGAAAGGTGACGAAGCAAGCAATGGGACTCGAAGACACAATCGCCGAAGCCATCATCATGGGCCTGGACGAGCTGGCTGGCAATCCGCGGCGGGCTGTTGAAAGCGCCATGGACTGCGCCTCGGCCGCCCAGTGGATCAAGCAAGAGACGACCAAACTGGCGCTGATCGGCGGCGCAGAGATGGTCGTGCCCGGCTTGCATGCGTTCACCATACCCACCGGCGTCAGCTACCTGCTGCACAAAATGGGCTATATCAGCTGGGGCATCGGCGCGCAGAAAGGCGCATTTGTCATTGAAACGGAAGCCTATTCCGACTTGCGGAATATCCTGGCGCTGTGGGCGAACGAGGGCCACTTCGACGCCGGCATCATTGAACATCTTGCCGTATCGCTGGATGCGCTGACCTGGGTATTGAGCGAAGCAGGCCAAGCGGCCATGCCCGCGCTGCTGGAATCGCCCGCCGCTGCCACCACCGTGCGCACCTATCACATCTTGCAGCGCCTGGCGGAGAATCTGGTGGCGGGGGACGAACGCGGTCATGCGGTGCTTGCTGCCATGCGCGGCGAGGCAGAAGCGGCGCGTTTGCTCGCGATTGGCAAAGAAACTGTCCAGCACCTCAACTGCGAAGTCATGCTGACGCGCCCGCTGGGACGCAAGGTCAGCCGGCGTCTGGCCTACAAACTGGCTTCGCGGATTGGCACCCGCATCCCGGCGCGCATGATCGTGGGCTTCTTGCCGGTGGCTGGAGCGGTCGCCAACGCTTTTATGAATGTGCAGACGATGCAGAGCATGGCAGAAGCGGCCGAGAAATATTATGACCGCCGTCTGCGCCGCGAACACCTGCTAGCTGTCATTCCCTGATCTGGCGCTTCATTTCCAGCAAGCTTGACTTGAACGATTCCAGCTTGTCGGCGCTGTCGAGGGTGCGCAGCGGCAGGGTCTGCCTGTGTCTTGCGGCTGGTGGCAGCAGCGCTCGCCATTGGCGCAGAATCTTGGCCCGCTCGGCAGCGGCGGTTATTGCCCAGCGCGGCCGAGCCAGTTGAACGGCTGGCTGTTGGCGATAGGCCCAGACCGAGAACCAAGTCACCCGCCGGCCGCCAACTTGCAGCCGGGCATGGAAGCCAGGTCGCTGCCGCCCGACAAACTCGACCGCATCGGCATTTTTCTGGGCAAAAGCGTACAAATCCTGCGCCAGCAAAGCCACCAGTTCGCCCTGGGGCAGCTGTGCCAGATAGGGGAAGAAGTTGCTTTCCCGCGGCGTTTCTGAAAAAGAATCATGCGCATAGGCCGCCTCTTCGCTCGCCGACGACAGCGCTCGCAGCGACTCCAGCAATTTGGTCATGCCCTGTGGCGCGCGCAGGTCGCAGTATTGCAAGTTAATCAGGTGCAGCGGGATCAACAGATCGGCAACCAGCGCGACCAGCAGCGGCTTTTGCAGCTGAAAAGCGTAGAGGCATTCGCGCTTCACCCAGGCAGAGGCTGCGCTGGTCGGCGACAAAATCACCAGTACCGCTTCGCAACGGGCGATGCCAGCTTCAATCTCGCACAACCACTCTGCGCCGCCGCGGATATTCTCGTAGTCGATCCAAACGCCCATGCCCGCCGCGCGCAATTGCTGGACGATGGGCACGATGATGGCGTTGTCCTGGTTGCTATGACTGATGAAGATAGACGGCATGGGGCTAGCCGGCGCTGTAGCGCTTGATGACATCGCGGGCTACCACCATGCGATGCACTTCCGATGCGCCGTCATAGATGCGGAAGGCGCGCGCTTTTTCGTACCAGGTCGAAAGTGGCAAATCCCGCGAGATGCCCCGCCCGCCACAGATCTGCACACAGCGATCCAACACGCGACAGACGATCTCTGAGACTTGCAGCTTGGCGATCGAAGTTTCGACGCGCGCTTGTTCGCCCTGCGCCAGCCGCCAAGCCGCTTCCTGGGTCAGCAACCTGCCCATTTTGAGTTCCATAGCCGAGTCGGCGAGCATCCACTGCACCGACTGGTGCGCTGCCAGTGGTCCGCCAAAGGCTTCGCGCTCGCTGGCATATTGCGCAGCGATCTCCAAAGCGCGTTGGGCGATGCCGGTCCAGCGCATGCAATGGGTCAATCTGGCTGGTCCCAACCGCGCCTGCGCCAGCATGAAGCCTTGGCCCGCCTCGCCCAGGATGGCGCTGTCTGGCAAGCGCAGGTTGTCGTAGCTGATTTCTACATGCCCGCCGAAGTCTTTTGCGCCCATCACCGGCACATCCCGCAGGATATGGATGCCAGGCGCAGCGCGAGGCGCAATGAAAAGGGTGCAACCCTGGTAGGGGTGCGCTGCCAGGTCTGTCCGCGCCATGATGATGAAAAAGTCAGCGATTTCGCCATAGGTGGTCAGCCACTTGTGCCCGTTGATGAGCCAGGCGTCGCCATCATGCCGCGCGCTGGTTTGGATCATGCGCGGGTCGCTGCCGGCACCGGGTGGCGGTTCGGTCATGGAAAAAGCCGAGAAAGCCTCGCCACGCGCCAGGGGCTCCAGGTAGCGCTCGGACTGCTCGGCATTTGCCCAGTTGTGCAGCAGGTGCAGATTGCCTTCGTCTGGCGCAGCGCAGCCCAGGGCCAGCGGACCCAACAAGCTGCGGCCCGCTGCTTCAAACACAGGGACGATTTCCTGGATAGTCAAGCCCATGCCGCCCCATTCTAACGGCATGGTGGGCGCCCACAATCCCGCCGCCTTGGCCGCCGCCCGCAAGTCTTGCAGCTGGTCCATGCTCAAATCGGCGCCCGTCCGCAGCAGGTCCGTTTCCAGCGGGATAACCTGCTCGTCGACAAATTGTCGCACGCGGTGGACGATCGCCTCGATACGCCGGGGCTTGCTGAAATCCATCGTCAGCTCCTGTTCTGCGCGAGGTGCAGGCGAGTATAGCACAGGGCAATTGCGCCGCGGGTGAGCATGCGGTCGCGCAGCGCGCAATATGCTACAATTGGCGCATGCGCAATTTCATCATCGACACCGATACGGCATCGGACGACGCTGTTGCTTTGGTCATGGCGCTCCGCCAGCCAGATATTGATGTGAAAGCCATCACGGTGGTGGCGGGCAATGTGCCGCTTTCGCAAGCCGTGCAGAACGCCTTGTACACAGTCGAATTGTGCGGGGCGGCTGTCCCTGTGGTTGCAGGCTGCGAAAAACCCCTGCTGCGACCGCTGGAGACCGCGCAGGAAGTGCACGGCGACGATGGCATGGGCGATATCGGTTTGCCGTTGCAGGGACGCGCGCCCACGCCAGGCCATGCCGCAGATAGGTTGCGCAGCATCATCAACCAGCATGCCGGCGATATCACGCTGGTTACGTTGGGTCCGCTGACCAATGTGGCGCTGGCGCTGCTGCGAGAACCCGAGCTGGCACAAAGCGTATCGGCCTGTTTCATCATGGGCGGGATCGGCAGCGGGCACGGCAATGTAACGCCGCTGGCCGAGTTCAACATCTGGGTAGACCCCGAAGCCGCCAAGATCGTCTTTGAATCGGGCATGCCCATCCACATGGTGGGTTGGGACATCAGTTGGAAGTACGCCACATTTGATGCCGCGCAAGCCAGCGAAATCCGCGCTATTGGCACGCCCCTGGCCAAGTTCGTGGTCGATATCCAGGCGACGTTGACCGACTTTGCCATTGCCGAGACGGGCTTGAGCGGCTTCGACCTGCCCGACCCGATCACCATGGCCGCGGCCATTGATGCCGGCCTATTGGACTATCGGGATTGCCATGTCGATATCACAACCGGTGACGGCTTGGCGCGCGGTTTGACTGTGGTCGATGTGCTCGGCGTGACCGGCACCCCGCCCCAGGTCAAAGTGGCGACGCGCGCCGACCGCGAGGCCTTCGTGGCGCTGCTGCGGAGAAGCGTGTCCTAAGCCGACTCGTCGCGGCTGGTTGGGGAAAACCCCGAACCGGCACTGGGTATCAGCAATTCGTTGCCGGCGAAGATGCGCCCTGGGTCAACTGCCGGGTTGGCGGCGATGATATCCGCCACGCTCGCTTGATAACGCCGGGCGATGCTATAGACACTTTCGCCGCGTTCGACAACATGATAGATATCGCCAGTCGGACGCGCGATCTGCTCTTCGTCCCAGCCATTTGCGCGCGCTACCAGGTTGAATGCGGCTTGCGCCCGTTCGCCCCGCGCATGCTCGAAAGCCGAAGCAGGCAGCGAGCCGCTCCAGGCCAAGTCGCTGGTGGAGCCACCCTGCGCCGGCGACAAAATGCCGATGGCGCTTTCGCCTTCGTTGATCTGTTGTCCATAGATCGTCGTCACTGCGCCGCGATGCACAGTCAAGCCAAGCGCGCCACGATGCGCCTGCTGAAAACTGACCATGGAGCCGACATGAATGTCGACGCCATTCACAGTGAGATTCACCGGTACCTCTCCCGGCGTCTGCACAGCCACCAGCGGTTCGGCGCTGGCACATTCGGGCAGGGCGCTGCTGGTCGTCAATGAGAAAGCGCGCAGAGGATAGGGCTGCCCGATTGCGATGCGTGGCAGCGCGTCCATGGCTTGCAAGCGCTGGACCTTATCCGCCTCGACCCATGCGACCAAACCATCAGACACCACGCGCAGCCAGCCGCCATCGCTGTCCCAGGCATCGACCAGCACAATGTCATCTTGGCGGAGGTCGCCAACCGGCTCGGGAATGATGCCAGGCAACCGGTAGATTTTCGCGTCCGACATGGCCGCCGTGCTCAAAGGTTCGCCGATGGTCATGACTTCGTCGGCGGCTACTTCGTTGATGATCTGCGCGTCGCCGCCCAGCAGAGCCAACACGCCGGGACCGTCGTAGGTTCGGGGCAGATTCGCGCCCAGGCGGATGATGGCAGCGCCCCAGCTTTGGTCTTCTGCAGCATAGCCAGCCGTGGCCATATTTCTGACTTCTGCCAGCGAGGCAGCGTCGGTTTGCACGGGCGGGCTGACGATGCACAAGCTGTCCCGCGCCAGATCGTGGCATTGCTCGGCTATCGCAGCGAGCGCGCGCTGGACGACCTGTTCGCAAGCAGCTTCTTGCGCAGCCGTCGAACCACAAACCAGGATGAGCAGGCAGAAGAGCCACCGCATCTTCACAATTGTCGCTTTTTGTTTCGTTGACACGGGCACCCCACCATGCTAGCACATCACGCTGGCGAGCGCTTTGCCCGCCGCTGTTTTCTGCGCCGCGGCTGCTTTTTCTGCTGCTTTTTCCATTGGTCGCGCAAGGTCACTGTGCGGTTAAATACCAGGCGCTCGCTGGTCGAATCGGCATCGACGACGAAATAAGCCAAGCGCTCGAACTGAAAGCGGTCGCCGGGTTTTGCAGTCGCCAGGCTCGGCTCGACAAGCGCCGGGCGGACCACTTGCAGCGACTGTGGATTGATGAAAGCGGTGAAATCTTGGTCGCGGTCGGCCTCGGGATTTTCGACTGAGAAGAGCGTGTCATAGAGCCGCGCTTCCGCCTCGATAGCATGCGCCGCGGCGACCCAGTGCAGAGTCGCTTTGGGGCGCCGGCCATCGGGAGCGCTGCCGCCGCGGGTTTCGGGGTCGTATGTGCAGCGCAGCTCGACCACTTCGCCATCCGCGTCTTTGATGACCGCATGGCAGGTGACGAAATAGGCATAGCGGAGGCGCACTTCGCGGCCTGGCGCCAGGCGGAAGAATTTGCGCGGAGGGTCTTCCATGAAATCTTCGCGCTCGATATACAGCACTTTCGCGAACGGCACTTTGCGCGTGCCGGCGCTTGCATCTTCCGGGTTGTTGATTGCGTCCAGCTCTTCGGTCAAGTCCTCTGGATAATTCTCTATCACCACCCGCAGCGGATTCAGCACAGCCATGACACGGTTGGCGCGTTTGTTGAGGTCTTGGCGGATGTGATATTCCAGCTTGTGCAGCGCGACCACACCCTTGACCTTGCCCACGCCGACCTCGTCGCAGAACTCGCGGATGGCTGCTGGCGTATACCCGCGGCGGCGCAAACCCGAAATGGTCGGCATGCGCGGGTCGTCCCAGCCATCTACATAGCCTTCTTGCACCAGGCGGATCAGCTTGCGTTTGCTGAGCACGGTGTGGCTGAGATTTAATCGCGCGAATTCGATCTGCTGCGGATGATAAATCTCGATCGTATTCAGGTACCAGTCATAGAGGGGGCGGTGGTCTTCATATTCCAGTGTGCAGATGGAATGCGTGATGCCCTCCAGCGAATCTGACTGTCCGTGGGCGAAGTCGTACATGGGATAAATGCGCCAGGCATCGCCGGTGCGCGGATGGGGCGTATCGAGGATGCGATACATGACCGGGTCGCGCAGGTTGATATTGCCGCTGCTCATGTCGATCTTGGCGCGCAGCACCGCCTCGCCCTCCTGGAAGCCGCCAGCGCGCATTTTCTCAAATAGCGCCAGATTTTCTTCTACAGGTCGATCGCGATACGGACTTTCGATGCCTGGCGCAGTCAAGGTGCCGCGGTATGCGCGGATTTCGTCGGGGCTTAGCTGGTCGACATAGGCGCGCCCGATGCGGATCAATTCCACCGCCATGTCATACAACTGGTCGAAGTAATCGGAAGCGAAGAAGAGCCGGTCGCCCCAGTCATAACCCAGCCAACGGACATCGTCGATAATCGCGTCGATATACTCCCGTTCTTCTTTGGCGGGATTGGTGTCGTCAAAGCGCAGATTGCAGAGCCCGCCATATTGCTGGGCGATGCCAAAATTGAGGCAGATCGACTTGGCATGCCCGATATGCAGGTAGCCATTGGGCTCGGGTGGGAAGCGCGTATGCACCCGCCCCTGGTAGCGGTCAGACTCCTTGTGCTCGTCAATGATCTCGGTGATGAAGTTTCGCTTTGACTCTGCCTCGGGCATGAC
>JAJDZQ010000032.1 GCA_022824565.1 Anaerolineae bacterium
GCACGCGAAGGAAGTTTATCGGCAAAGCAGCGGCAGGCGCGCTTTATTGGAAGGGGTGAATGTTGCGGATATAATTCCCTTTGCGAACCCGGCACCGATTATGTTGCCACCGAGTACGCAAAGTGATATTGAGGGCACAGCGGCTTCTATATGGTCCAACATTTCCGCCATTTGCGCCGCCAGCCTGCCTATGGAAACTGTCGCAGCCATAGCGCTTCTAAATTGCTTGACTCGGCGTCCTCTTTTTTCTCGGTGTACTCTGTGTCCTCGGTGGTAAAGATTATTTTGACGCAATTGCGTGGAGAATGGAGGCGGAGCGATGCAGAAATTTATGGCGATGGCGATTGAAGAAGCCGCCGCCACCAAAGCGGAAGGCGGCAGTCCTTTTGGCGCGGTGCTGGTTCGGGCTGGGCAAGTCATCGGACGCGGGCGCAATATGATGATCCAAAACAACGACCCGCTCAGCCATGGCGAAATGGAGGCGATCAAGGCCGCGGGCTTGCAAGAGAGCTATGCCGATACCGTGCTGTACACCAGCGCTTTTCCTTGTTTGATGTGCGCCGGCGCCATCGTGCGCTACCAGATCCCCAAGGTGATCATCGGCGCCAGTTGGACGCACAATGCCCCTTCGCGCGAATTCATGCAGCTGCACGGCATTGAACTGGTCGAGCTGCGGTTGGCGGCATGTTATGCGCTGGTGGAGTAGGGCGGCTGGGGCAGGGTGAAGCTGAAGGTCGTGCCTTTGGCCTGGCTGCTGGTCGCCCAGATGCGTCCGCCGTGCGCTTCGATAAATCCGCGCGCGATCGCCAAGCCCAGCCCCGTGCCGCGCGCGCCATCTTGCGCCTGTGCCCGCGAGCCTTCGCCACGATAAAAGCTCTCGAACAGGCGCGGCAGCACATTGCTGGGGATATATGCGCCGCTGTTGTGAATGTCGATGCAAATATCGTCCTCTGTCTGCCAGGCGCGCAGGGTGACGCTTTCGCCACTGGCGCTGTATTTGATGGCGTTGTCCACCAGATTGCTCAGCACGCGCTGGATTTTGTCTGGCGCCATCTGGATGACATCCACATCGTTTTCCACCTCTCCGCGCAGCGCGATGTCGTTTTGTCGCGCTTGCCGACTTCGGCTGCCCAAGGTGTCGGAGATCAGATCGCGGATAGAAGCGCTTTGCCAATTCAGATTCAGATGACCGACATCCAGCTGCGCCAGCGCGAACAGGTCGTCGATCAACGCAGTCAGATGCTCGATTTCGGCGCGGCTGCCGGCCAGGTACCGTTGCACGGTCGCTTCGTCGCTGACGACACCATCTTGCAGCGCCTCGATCATCACAGCCAGTGAAGCCAGCGGCGTGCGCAGATCGTGCGATACCCAGGCGGTCAGGTCGCGCCGCGTCTGCTCCAGTTCGGCTTTTTGCGCTTCGACTTCGCCCAGCTTTTGCGCCATTTGGTTGAAGGTATCTGCCAGTTGGGCAATTTCGTCATTGCCGCTGATATCCAGGCGTACGCTGAAGTCCTGCCGAGCCAGCGCGCTGGTCGCATCGCTGAGCTTTGACAAGCGGTCGGTCATGGTCTTGGAGGCGAAGAAGCCGATGCTCAATGCCGACAAGCCTGCGAAGACGAGCAGCAGCGATGTCAGCGCCAGGTAGTGCATCTGGATGAAGGTGAAGCGCGCGATGACCCAAACATTCAAGAAGATCATCAACACCAGCAGGGCGATGACCATCCAGATCGCCCAGCGCAGACTGCGGAACCACTCCAGCACGCCCAGGCGGTACAAGGCGTAAGACAAGAACGAACTGCTGATGCCCGTGATGACCATGAAGGCGACCAACTGTTGCACCTCGTTGCCGGGCAGGTCGAACATGACCAATTCACTGAACAGGGTGCCGGCGATGGGGATGACCAGCAAGCTGAGAAAGATAAGGGCGGGGTGGCGTGGCAGTCGCATGCTGTCGGCTAGCCTGGCGCTTCGAACTTGTAGCCGACGCCCCAGACTGTCTGGATGTAGTCGGGCTGGCTGGGATTGTGCTCCAGTTTCTCGCGAAGTCGGCGCACATGCACAGTGACTGTGCTCTCATCGCCATAGAATTGATAGCCCCAGACTTGGTCGAGCAGTTGCCTGCGGCTGAATACCTGGCTGGGATTGCGCATGAAAAACGCCAACAGGTCGAATTCCTTGGCGGTCAGCGTCAATTCACCCCCATCGACTCTGGCTGCGCGCCGCGCGGGATCGAGCCGCACGCCACCGACAGTCATCGCCTGGTCGCTGGTGGCTATTGCTGTCGGGCTGGACCGCCGCAATACCGCTTTGACCCGCGCGACCAGCTCGCGTGGGCTGAAAGGTTTGGTGAGGTAATCGTCCGCGCCCAGTTCCAGGCCCGTCACGCGGTCGACCTCGCTGGTGCGGGCTGTCAACAGGATGATGGGGATATCGCCGGCCGCGCGCAATGGGCTGAAGTCGTCGTGTTGGCGCAGGCGGCGCGTGATGGCGAATCCATCTGTGCCCGGCAGCATCACATCCAGCACGATCAGGTCGGGACGCCCCTCGTGCAGCAGGGATAGCGCCTGCGGACCGGTCTCGGCTTCCGAAACGGCATAGCCTTCCAGCTCGAGGTAGCGGCGGGCGACTTCGCGGATAGTGCGTTCGTCATCGACGACGAGGATATGTTTTGGCATAGCTGTCTTGTCTCCGCTGGCTGTATTGTAGCGGATTTTCTGTGTGGTTTCTCTATCAGACAACCTCATCTGTGTCCGCCGCGCAGTCTGTGGTTTAATCCAGGCAGAACGACAATTTAGCATCCAAAAGAGGCATCTATCATGTCCGACACGATCCAGAACGCCATCGACTACCTGCAGGAAACGCGCGACAACATGCTGGAAGATTACAAGCAGTTGTTGCGTTTCGCATCCATTGGCGCAGACCCTGCCCACAGCGATGATGTCCAAGCCTGCGCCGACTGGATCGTGGCCGAGCTGCGCGCGCTTGGTTTTGACAATTGCGAAGCCGTTGCCACCGGCGGGCATCCGGTTGTTTATGGCGAATGGCTGCGTGCCGGCGCAGACAAACCGACCGTGCTGGTGTATGCCCATTATGATGTGCAGCCGGTCGATCCGCTGCCACTGTGGGAAAGCGAGCCATTCACCGGCACGATCCGCGCAGGGCGCATGTACGCGCGGGGCGCCAGCGACAACAAAGCCGGCGTCTGGGGCAATCTGAAGACCCTGGAGGCGCTGCTGCGGGCCAATGGCGAGCTGCCAGTCAATGTCAAGATTATGTTCGAGGGCGAAGAAGAATCTGGCTCGCCCAGCATAGAAGCCTTCGTGGCCGCCAACAAAGAGCGACTTGGTGCCGATGTGCTGCTGAATTGCGATGGCGACCTGCAGCCCGATGCGCCGCAACTGGTCTATGCCGGGCGGGGCATCGTCAGCGCCGAGGTGCGCGTGAATGGTCCCAGCGCCGATATCCATTCCGGGCTGTATGGCGGTATCGTGCAAAATCCGCTGCATGTGGCCGGCAAGATCATCGGCAGCTTGCATGACGACGCGGGGCGCGTTTGCCTGCCCGGCTATTATGATGACCTGCAAGAAGCAGGCGAGCAAGAAAAAGCGCGCATCGCCGCCGGTTTTGATGCCGATTCGCTGAGCGAAAATGCGGGTGTAGCAACATTTTGGGGCGAAAGCATCGCGCCTGCTGCAGAGCGCGCCACGGTCTATCCCACTTTGGATATCAATGGCATGTGGGGCGGCTATCAAGGACCGGGCAACAAGACCATCATTCCCGCCGAAGCCGGCTTCAAAGTCACCATGCGGCTCGCGCCCGACCAAGATCCGACGGTCGTATCGCAGCAGCTCAAAAACCATGTCGAGAGCTTTGCGACTGAAACGGTGCAGGTCGATTGTACAATCGGCGAAGAGGCTTGGTACTTCCAGCTGGATATGGACGGACCCTGGCTGGAAGCGGTGCAGTCAGCCATTGGCGACACTTTCGGCAAGCGGGCGCAGTTGGTGCGCACGGGCGGCAGCATTCCCATCCTGGGCGTCTTCAATCGGCTGATCGGTTTGCCCATCACCGCATTTGCGTATGGGCATGGCGAAGGCATCCACTCGCCCAACGAGTATCTGGATAT
>JAJDZQ010000123.1 GCA_022824565.1 Anaerolineae bacterium
TGACTCTCCGCAAAGAGCTGTCTCTGCGCAGGTTGCGCCTTGATGACATAATCGCTGCGACAGCTATAATAGGCGTAGTGAAAATCTGCGGCAAAGAGGCGCATGAACAAGCAAAGCCCCTACATCCAAATTCTGCGGGACCATGGACATCGCATTACGCAGGCGCGGAGAATCGTGCTGCGTGTGATTGAAGACGCGGCGGGGCATTCTACTTCGGCACAAATCATCCAAGCTGTCGAGGCGCTCGACCCACGCGTCGGGCGCGCCAGTGTCTTTCGCGCGCTCGAGCTGTTTACGCGGCTGGGAATCCTGCGTCCCACTTATATCAGGGGTGGCATGACGCCGGTCTATGTACTGATGTCGGGCGGACACCATCACCATGTCATCTGCAGCGAATGCCAGGTTATTCATGACTTCGACGATTGCGGCCTGGATGATATGACGCGCCAACTGGAAACGCGCTTGAATCTGCGCATCGACGGGCATTTGCTCGAGTTTTATGGCGTCTGCGCCGACTGCCAGGCGGCTGATGCATGAGCGAAGTTGTCATTGTCAGCGCGGTCCGCACGCCCATCGGCAAGCTGCGCGGCGCCTTGTCTTCGCTGCGCCCAGACGACTTGGCGGCGCTGGTGATCGGCGCGGCGGTCGAGCGAGCTGGCATCGACCCGAAGGAGATTGAAGAAGTCTACTTCGGTTGTGCCAACCAGGCGGGCGAAGACAACCGCAATATCGCGCGCATGGCGGCGCTGCTGGCGGGGTTGCCAGAGACCGTGGCGGGTGTGACACTGAATCGGCTGTGCGCCAGCGGGCTGACGGCGGTCAACCAGGCGGCGCGCGCCATCCTGGCTGGCGAAGGCGCTGTCTTTGTGGCGGGCGGCGTGGAAAGCATGAGCCGCGCTCCCTATTCGCTGCCAAAAAACCCGATCGCTTTTGGTCCGGCCGGCCATGTCACCGCCTGGGATACCACCCTGGGTTGGCGTTTTCCAAACCCAGCCCTGGCAAAACGTTATCCGCTGGAAGCCATGGGCGAGACAGCCGAGAATATCCACGAACTCAGCCGCACAGGCGCAATCCCAGGCGGTGAAATCACCCGTGAACAGCAAGATCGCTATGCCCTACAAAGCCAGCAGCGCGCAGTCGCCGCCATCAATCGCGGCGCGTTCCGTGACGAAATCGTGCCCGTGCGCATCCAGCAGCGCAAGGCAGCAGCGCGCAGTGTCGATACCGACGAGCACCCGTTCATGCGCCAGACCAGCGCCGGCCTCGCAGTCGCCACCGACCTGGACAAGCTGGCCGCGCTGCGAGCGGCATTTCGTAAAAATGGCACAGTCACAGCGGGCAACAGCAGCGGCATGAACGACGGCGCTTGCGCTTTGCTGCTGATGTCGGCCGAGCGCGCGCGGACGTTGGGATTGCAGCCACTGGCGCGCTGGCTGGGCTCGGCGGCGGCGGGCATCGACCCGCGTTTGATGGGCTTGGGTCCCGTGTCGGCTGTGCAAAAATTGCTGCGGCGGCAGTCGCTGGGTATCGGCGATATTGACCTGGTCGAGCTGAACGAAGCCTTCGCCGTGCAGACAATCGCCGTGCTGCGGCAACTGGGCATCAGCGAGGCGATTGCCAATGTGAATGGCGGGGCGATCGCGCTGGGGCATCCGCTGGGCTGCAGTGGCGCGCGCATTTTGACCACACTGCTGCACGAGATGCGCCGGCGAGCCGAAGACGGAGCCAGCATGCGCTATGGCTTGGCGGCGTTGTGCGTGGGCGTCGGGCAGGGCGAAGCCACCCTGGTCGAGCTGCCGGGGCGAGCATGAAGCTGACGCGGCAACTGACCCCACAGGCAGCTGTGCAACGCATTCCGGCCGGCGCTGTGCTGATGGTGGGCGGCTTCGGCATGACTGGCACGCCCACGCACCTGCTGCACGCCCTGGCCGAAACCGACACGCGCCACTTGACTTACATCGCCAACAACATCGGCGAGCCGGGTTTGGGCGGCGGACGGCTGCTGCGCAAGGGGCAGATCAGCAAGGCAATCGGCTCCTTTTTCACCAGCAATCCCGAAGCGGTGGCGGCTGCGCAGCGTGGAGACATCGCCTTTGAGCTGCTGCCACAAGGCACATTGGCAGAGGCGATCCGGGCGGGCGGCGCGGGCATCGGCGGCTTTTATACGCCCACAGCGGCCGGCACGCCCCTGGCAGCAACCAGCGAAACACGCCGCATACATGGGCGCGACCAGGTCTTCGTGCCGGGCTTGCGCGCCGATGTCGCTTTGGTTCGCGCGCGGCTGGCGGACGAAGCCGGCAACCTCGTCTATCACATGACCGAGCAGAATTTCAACAAAGCCATGGCGACCGCAGCCGACCTGGTCATCGCCGAAGTGGATGAAATCTTGCCGCTGGGGGGCCTCGACCCCAACACGATTCACACGCCCGGCAATTATGTCGATGCGCTGGTGCACGCGCCGGCAACTTTGGCCGAGCTGGGCAGTTCGGCAGCGGTACAATCGACGCGGGCGAACGCCCAACGGCTGAAAATCGCGCGGCGCGCCTTGGCCGAGCTGCGGCCCAGCCAGGTCGTCAATCTGGGGGTGGGCATGCCAACCCTGATCGCCGATTTAATCACGCCGGCGCATGGCCTCATCCTGCACACAGAAAATGGCTTGCTGGGCGTCGGGCCTGCGCCAGAAAGCGGCGGCGCGCTGGAATACCCTGTCAACGCGGGCAAGCTGCCAGTAACCGCTCTGCCCGGCGCAAGCTACTTCGACAGCGCTGATTCTTTCGCGATGATTCGTGGCGGACATGTCGATGTGGCGGTGATGGGTGGCTTGCAAGTCGCTGCCAATGGCAATCTCGCCAATTGGTCTGCGCCAGGCAAACCGCTGCTGGGCGTGGGCGGCGCGATGGATCTGGCCAGCGGCGCGCGCAAGCTCATCATCACCATGACACATTGCGATCGGCAAGGTCGCCCCAAGATTGTGCCGCGCTGCAGCCTGCCCCTCACTGCAAAAGGCGCGGTCGATTTGCTCATCACAGAATTGGCTGTATTTGCATTCAGCGCTGGGGAGATGCGCCTGCTCGAGCTGATGCCCGGCGCCGAGCTGGACGAAGTGCGCGCGAAGACCGGCGCAGCATTTTGACCGCAAACTGGCCAAGCGCAGCGTGCAATCGGCAGGCTGCACGCCATCTTCTCCCACCAGAACGAAGGCGGGGAGTAACGCTATGCGCCTGGCGATAATTGCCCCTTGCAGGGCGCGGCGCGGCGCTTTACACTAACCAGTCAATCGCGGGCATAGTTCAGCGGTAGAACATTTCCTTGCCAAGGAAAAGGTCACGGGTTCGAATCCCGTTGCCCGCTATCACACAGAGCAGCAATTCGCTGGTCTTTCATTGTGGGTAACCATCTGCCAGCCGGCAAACGAACAGGAGTGTGCCAAGTGAGCGCGAGCGCCTTGCCCGCCAATTTGCGAGAAGACGCCCAGCTGGTGATTGATGTCATCGGCGAGAAAGAGGCGGTGAATCTGGATTATTCTGCCGAGTCGGTGCGCTGGCTGGACGGCTATATCGACCGTCATCGCGGCGAACTGGACGCTGGCGAAAAATCGCTGTTGCAAGAGAAGTTTGGTGCCTACCTGGGCGAATCGATGCGCCACAATTATGGCGGTCGCTGGACGCGCACGAGCGATGGTGACTGGACGATTGTCTTTGATGAGCGGCATCAAGCCTCGCCCTTCGCGTTGATCGCCGAGCACCTCGACCATCACACGGCGTTGACGCAGACATTTGCCAGCCTGCCCAAGCTGGCGCTGCAAAGACAGAATTAGCGCTAGTTGTCTCGATACGCATAGGCGGCATAATCGCGCGCGCTGCCAGCCACCACCTGCAAGGCGATGCCCCGTGCGGCGGCGCGGTCTTTGGCGCTGGCGATTTCCCCTTTCAAGCGCATCAGTTCGCGATGATCGGGGTCGCGCTGCAAGCCATCATTGATAAGCAGCTCGGCGATCGAAGAATGTGACAGGCTGCGACTGAGCAGATTGACCACTTCGGCGATGATGCCGACGATCTGTTGCGTAGCGTCCATTTCGTAAGCGACATGCAAAGCCTCGCGGAAGCGGGTCAGCGCTTCGGGGATGCGCTCGGCTTTCAACAGCAGCTGCCCCAGCAAGCGCAGTTGTGCGCCTTCGGTTTCGCGGTCGCCCAGTTCGCGCGCGATATACAAGGCAGAGGCGTGGAAGCCGATGGCTTCGCTCCAGCGCTGCAGCCGATGATTGACCTCGCCCAGCCCGCGCAGCACCTTGCCTTCGAGCTCGCGCTTGCCCTGTTGCTTGAAGCGGTCGTTGGCATCTTCCAGCATTTCGATGGCGCGCCGTTCTTCGCCAGCGTCCAGGTAAGCCATGCCCAACTTGTACAAGACCAATGCCTCGTTTTGGCTGTCGTCGCGTCTGCGCGCCAGATGCAGCGCTTTTTCATAGGCTTCGACAGCGATGGACGCTTCGCCCAGGGCTTTATGCGCGTCGCCGCCGGTCAACTGCAGAAACATCTCGGCTTCATCATTTTCTAGGTCTTGCGCCAGCAGCACGCCGCGTTGCACATGTTCCAGCGCCGAGATGGCCGAGCCGCTGCGCACCAGCAAACCAGCCAACATATCCAGGGTTTCCAACGTGCCCGCCTGGTTTTGGTTTTTTTCGTGCAATGTCAGGACTTCGCGGTATGTGGCGACAGCTTCTTTTTCGCGCCGCTGTTCAATCTGAACTTTGCCGACTGCCTCGAGGATTTGCAAGACGCGCGCGGCATCTTCGTGCTGACGGGCGAATGACAATGCGCTGCGCAGGTTGATCTGCTCCATGGCACCGAGCGCGCTGTCACTGCCGACCAACAAGCCCGCCAGCATGTCCAGCGTCTCGAGCACGCCCTCGGCATCTTCGTTGCGTTCGTACAGTTCCAGCACTTCGCCATAGGTGGCGATGGCGTCGCGCTCGCTCCCCTGGCTGACTTGCATGCGGGCAATGGCTTTCAAGATGTGCAGCTGGCGCGCATTTTCATTGTTTTGGCTGGCGACATGCAAGGCGGTGCGCAGTTGGTCGATATTGACCGATTGCAGGTCGACATCATCCAACGTGCCGAGCTGGTCTGCGGCGGCGGGTTCGGCTGCGTCTTTGGGGGGTGGCTGCTCGTCGGCTGGCTCGTCCTCGGCCGGCGGTGCTTCGTTGTCTTCCGCAGCTGCGCCAGGCTCATTTGCTTCGTGTGGCTCGGTTTGGGATTGCGGTTCGCCATCGCGAATGGCAGCCAGGCGACGCAGTTCGTAGCCATATCCAGCTTCGCGCAGTTGGTCATCGAGCGGCGACAGGGTCTCCAGAATATCGGCGGCGAGCCCAGGTCCCGCCTGTGCGCGCGCCCAGCCGGCTGTGGCGATCAGGTTGTCCATCTCCACGAGCAGGAGCAAGAGGGCGTCTTCCATATGCAGCTGGGCATCGAGGTAATCGCGGGTGGTATCGATGATATCGGCGCGCAAGGCATCCAGCCGATGGCGTTCCAGCGCCCAGTCTTTCAAGTAGGCTTGCACGACGGGATGCAGCCGATAGTAGGGCGAGCCTGCTCGTTGAAATCGCTCAACCAGAAAGAGGCGCGACAGGATCGTCATGGACATGTCGATAGAATCGACAGCGACGCCGCTGAGCATGTTGAGGAAGGCGGCTGATGCTTCTCCGCGCAGGGTCGCTCCCAAGAAGAGCAACAGATCGCGCAACCGGTCGTTCAGCCCGCCAAAACTGATGCTCAGCGCCGCGGCCATGGCATCATCATCGTGGCTCTCCAGGGCGTCAACGATGGTGGCTTTGAAGTTTTCGGGTGTTTGTCGCGCGATAATCATGCTGCGCGCCGCCAGCGACAAGGGCAATGCGCCCTCTTGCAAGAGCGCGGCAATCGCCTGGATAGCTGCGTCTGCGACGTTGTCTTTTAAGCCGGCTTTTTGTTTGAACAGCGCGATCGCATCGCTCTGCGCCAGGCTGCCAATGGCTTGATTGCGCCAGTCGCCTTCGGGCAACGGTTGGTCGCTGGTCACCACGGTGGGGCAGCCATCCGCGCACAGCTCGCAGAAGTTCGCCAGCACGGTCGCCTCGATTTCACCATCCAGCACGACCAGCGGCTTTTGTTCGGCCAGCAGCGAACGCAGCTCGTTCACATGATGCAGCGGGTCTGCGCCGATTGGCTGGTCAAAAGCCCGGGCCGCCCGCGCCAACAACTCGGCCAGGGTCGGGTTGCTGCAGTTGATCCACAAGACCGGGCATTGGTGCTGCTTCAGATACACATTGGCGATGGTGGCGGCCACAGTCGTTTTGCCGCTGCCCGGCGCGCCATGCAAAACCAGCAGTTGTCCCTGACGCAGGCGCAGCAGCAGCGAGCGCAGCAATTCGTCGCGCCCAAGGGGCCTGCCGAGCCGCCGAAGAGGCAGTTCCTCCACAGAATGTACGGCTGCATCAAGGACAATGCGTTCCGCCATGTTTCCCCCAGAATACGCGCTTGCGCTCACACGGCACAATTCGCGACCAGTATAGGGGGATAATGGAAAAGGGGCAATGTAACTGGGCGCGATTGTAGGGCGCAAGGCGAGCTGACGCTTGAAACCCGCGCGGGATGCTGGCATACTGGCGCATCCAAAGGGCGCGTGGCGCAATGGCAGCGCAGTTGACTTTTAATCAATTGGTTGCAGGTTCGAATCCTGCCGCGCTCATCTCCCCCCCTTTTTCCCAGCCATGGCGTGACGATCCCATGCGCGAGCAGGTTTGGCGGGCGAGTCATCGCCTCACCCCTACGCCAGTCTGTCGGGGATTGCGGAGCCAGCTGTGCCAGCGGTTCGACAGAGTCAGGGCAGCCAAGCCAGCGGCGCGATGCCGGCCACATCTGTCTTCACATCAATCACGACCGGACGCCCGGCCTTGACAGCCTGTTCTAGCGCGCCAGCAATCTCGCGCGGATGACGCACGGTGATGCCCAGACAGCCCAGCGACTCGGCGATTGTGGCGAAATCTACATCGTCAAAGAGCCACAACTCGTCCGAACCCCGATTGCGCTCGCCATAGACTGCTTCGACCCCAGCCTGCTCTTGATTGAGCGAGTGGTTGTTGTTGACGAGGGTGACTGTGTTGATGCCGCAGCGCACGGCTGTCTCCAGTTCTGCCAGGTGATACCAGATGCCGCCATCGCCCGTGAAGCAGATCGCCGGGCGTTCGGGATGCGCGCATTTTGCCCCCATCGCCGCCGGCAGCCCCCAGCCCAAAGAACCCGAGCAGCGGATATAACTCTGCGTCGGCTGGCGCAAATCGAGCATGGTGCCCGTCCAGATGCCCGAATGTCCGGTGTCGGAAACCACAATGGCATCAGCCGGCAGGTGCTCGCTCAAGGCTTTGCACAAGCGCTCGGGGCGAATTGGCGCAGAATCCGACTCGTAGTGTGGGCGCGCAGAGTCTCGCCAAGACTCGACCAATTGCTGCACGCGGGCGATCCACTCATGGCGAGGCGGCGCTGACTGGTCCATCGCCAACAGGGCGCGCAGGGTATCGCGGGCATCGCCATGCAAGCCCACCGCTATGGGGTAATTGCGCCCGATCTCGGCTGCGTTGATATCCAGCTGCATGACAGCCGTGCCCGGCGGTGGAATGCGGTAATTGTGCGTGAGCTGTCCACCCGTGTGACTGCCGATATAAAAGACCAGGTCGGCTTCGCAGAGAATCTGGTTGGCGCAGGCGCGCGAATAGGCGCCCGGCACACCCACCGCCAGCCGATGATCGGCCGGGAACATGGCTTTGGCATTCAGCGCGGTGGCCACTGGGATAGACAGCTTCTCGGCCAGGGCGATCAACTCGGCGCGAGCGTCCGATGCGGTTACACCGCCACCAGCCACGATGACTGGCCGCTCAGCCTGGGCGAGTTTGTCCAACGCGGCGCAGATGTCTGCCCGCGCGGCCACGGGGCGGAAAGGCGGCAACTGCGCGAATTGCGGCTCGACAGCGATCGTCAGCACAACTTCGCTATCGACCACGGCTGTGCCATCAATGCCCTGCAAATCGAGGTGCGCGGGACCGGGCGTGCCACTGACCGCGCTGCGAAAAGCCTGACGCAGATGCTGGGACAATTCTTCCGGCTTCGCGACATAGGCGCTGTACTTCGTCACCGCGGCGAACGGATCACGGTGGTCAACTTCCTGGTAGGCGTGGCGCAGTTGATGCCCTTGCCACTCGCGCCCGGTGATGGCGACCACAGGCGAACACGACAACCAGGCATCTTGCAATCCAGCCGCCAAATTGACCGCGCCGACCGCTTGCGCCATGCACAAGGCAGGAGCGCGTTTGACGCGGGCATAGGCGTCTGCCATGTAGGCGGCGCTTTTTTCGCCATGCGTTTGCACGCGCTTGATGCCCAGTTTCTCCATTTCCATGAGGGCGCGCGGCGCAATATAAGGCATAAAAAAGACATCGCGGATGCCATACCCATATACAGTTTCGGCGAGCAGCCTGGCACCGGTCATCCTGGGCATGTGCAGTTCCTTTCGATATTCGCTGATTAGTGGCACAAAGAATAGCGTTGTGCATGAACTCTTGCCAGCAACGCGACACGTGCGAGTGGTGATTTTGTGGAGTTGACAACTCTGCCCCCATCCCCCAGCCCCTTGTCCCCAAAATGAGGGAAGGGGAGCGCTTCTACGTTTTTGAAGTCCCTCCCTCTCTATGGGGGAGGGATTTAGGGTGGGGGCAAATGGTGGCATATCCACAATTCTCACCACTCCCGACTTGTTGCGACCCAGAAAGCTCTTGTGAGGCAATTTTAATTAATCATTTGACAAATCTGTACTCATAGGATATAGTTGCGAAAAGTAAGTTAATCGTTTAACTTATCTGCTATACTCGCAGTGAAAGGAAAACAGATTGCGCCAGCGTTTCGGGCAAAGGAGGTGTTTGCGCAGAAGATGTTGAATGTGACGAATGAGCATTGCAAAGTTAAGGAGAAATCGATGTCTGAGAATGGCAAGTTAGAAAGCAAGCAAGTCAGCCGCCGCGACATGCTGAAGATGCTGGGTGGCAGCGCAGCGGGCCTCAGCCTGGCAAAAGTCACCGGGCTGGGTGGCAGCGCCGCAGTATTGTTGCGTGGCATGCCGGCTGGCGCGCAGAGCAAGGTCGAAATCTGGACCGGCTTCGGGCAAGGGCGTATGGCCGACGCCATGACCGGCGCGATCGATCAATTCGCGGCCGAGAACCCGGACTTTGCGCCTGAGCATATTATCGTGCCCTGGGGCGAGATTTCCGACCGCGTGATCGCCGCCACCGCTGCCGGCTCGCCGCCCGATGTACATCGCGGTTGGTCGGGCACAGTGGGCAATGCCGCTATCGGCGCCCTGACCAACCTGCAGCCCTATGTCGATGCGCAAAATGTCGACCTGGAGGACTTCTGGCCCGCAACGCTCAACCAGATGAAGTATCAGGGCGATGTCCATGCCATGAGCATCTCGACCATCGTGCAATTCTTGTATTACAACAAGGATCGCATGCGCGAGGTCGGCTTGGACCCCGACAGCCCGCCGAAGACCATCGCCGAACTGGACGAGCAAGGCGCGGCGCTCAACGATGTGGCTGATGACGGGACGATCAATCGGCTCGGCTTCTCGCCGACTGTGCCGAATCTGCAAGTCTGGGACTGGGGCGCGGCTTTCGGCAGCCAATATTGGGACGAAGCCGAAGGCAATATCGCCATAGACGAAGCAGCCATGCTCGCTTTGTTCGAGTGGTACAAGTCCTATGCCGATGAGTTTGGCGCCGAGAACCTGCAAGCCTACGCCAGCACCTACGGCGGCAACGGTTTCGGCCGCAACACACCGCAGGGCATCTATTACACGGGCTTGATCACCTTCTGGGTCCTGGGCAGTTGGTCCTTTAACGATATGGGCGAATATGGTCCCGATGTCGATTTCGATGTCATTCCTTTGCCGCAGCTGGAAAGCGCCGAAAACACTGCGCCGGGCACATCCAATGGCAACATGTATCTGGTGCCCGCCAATTGCGCCAACCCGGATGGCGGTTTCGCTTTCGCCAACTTCATGAGCTCATCGCCCTATGTCGCTATCAACAAGGCGCTGCCAGACAGTGTCATGCCGTCAAGAAGTTCGCTGGCGAACCTGCCGGAAGTCGACGAAAAAGAAGGCGGCTGGACGGTCCTGGCGCGCGACGAAATCTTGCCGAACGCATTGCAGCGCCCCAGCTTTGGCGGCAACGGCTTCTTTGCCCGCGCGCTTTCTGAAGGCGCGGAGAATGTCATGTTCCATGGTGCCGACCCGGCCGAGGTACTGGCCGACGCTGTCGCCCGTTCCCGCCGCGAAGTAGAGCGCCTGCGGGGTTAGTATTCACCCCCACCCCAAACCCCTCCCCCATAAAGAGGGAGGGGCTTAGAACGCGAAGCGTTACTGAGACACTCCCCTTCCCTCGCTCTGGGGGAAGGAGCCGGGGGATGGGGGGTTGAAAGACGAAAGCGCATGTTTCGACGCAAACACGACCCCGCCAGCCAACCCAACAGCTGGCGCACAGATAACCTGCCGGGCTGGGGCTTGTTCTTCATCACGCCCTGGATCATTGGCTTCATCGTCTTCACTGTCTATCCTTTTTTCGCTTCGCTGTACTTCAGCTTCACCAACTTCAACATCATCAACTTCACGCCCCGCTGGGTCGGGCTGGACAATTATGTCGAACTCTTCACTTACGACCCGCTCTTTTGGATTTCTATCGGCAATTCAATCAAATACGCTGCCTTGCTGCTGGTTGCCGCCACCATCTTTGACATCTTCATCGCCTACCTGCTCAGCCTTAATGTAAAGTTCTTGTCCATCTATCGCACGATATTTTTCTTCCCCGTGCTGGTGCCAGTGGTAGCGGCCAGCCTAACCTGGATCTGGATTCTGAACCCGCGCTTTGGCTTGATGAACGGCTTGCTTGACCTGATCGGCATCAAGGGTCCCAACTGGCTGGCATCGCCCGACACCGCCATGTATTCGCTGATTTTCATCGCCGTCTGGGGCAGCGGGCGCAGCGTCATCGTGTACTTATCCGGCTTCAACGATATCCCGAGCCAACTCTACGAAGCGGCTGATATCGATGGCGCGTCTGGTTTGCAGAAGTTTCGTCGCATCACCCTGCCGCTGCTGACTCCGCAAATCTTTTTCAATGTGGTCACGCTCATCATCTTTTCGCTGCAGTCCTTCAGCGAAGTCTACATCATGACTGGCGGTGGACCGGCGAATTCCACCCTGCTCTACGCCGTGAACCTGTACAACCGCGCCTTCCACGATTTCGCCATGGGCTATGCCTCGGCGCTGGCCTGGATCATGTTTCTGCTGATATTGGGTCTGACTTTGATCATCTTCAAGTTCCTAAGCGGGAGGGTCATCTATGAACGTTAGGAGCCGCCGCTAGCATGTCTGCCCTGCAGCCAACCGCGCCACTGCGTCGCGCCTTCAGCCGCGAAGAGCGCAGTTATTTGCTTCGACAACGGCTGAAATCTGTCGCCGCGCATGCCGTGCTGATCATCTTCGGCATCGCCTTCATGCTGCCGTTTGTTTGGATGGTCAGCAGTTCTGTCAAGCCCAATGTCGATATCTTCGAGTTGCCCGTGCGTCTGATACCCAAGACCTTGCGCCTTGAGAATTACATCGACGCCACCAATGCCATCCCCTTCTGGCAGTATCTGTGGAACTCGACTTATTACACGATCTTCGCCACCATCGGCGCGGTGCTGTCCAATACATTCATCGCCTATGGCTTTTCGCGAGTGCGTTGGCGGGGGCGGAATGTCGTTTTCATCATCGTCATCGCCACCATGATGCTGCCTTTCCAGGTGCGCATGATCCCGCTGTACATCTTCTTCGCCAGGATCGGCTGGCTGAACTCTTTCTTGCCGCTCATCGTGCCCAACTTCTTCGGCAATGCTTTTTATATCTTCCTGATGCGCCAGTTTATGATGACACTGCCGCGCGAGCTGGACGATGCCGCTCGCATTGATGGCGCGAGCGAATGGGGAATCTTCTGGCGAATCGCCGTCCCGCTGTCCAAACCAGCCATTTTGACCGTCGCCATCTTCGAGATTATCCACACCTGGCACGACTTCATCGGTCCGCTGGTCTACCTGCGCCACCCCACCAAATACACGCTTTCCATCGGCTTGCGGCTTTACTTCACGCAATACGGCGCAGAATGGGGTTTGCTGATGGCGGCGGCGGCCATGTTCACGATTCCGATGGTGATTTTCTTCTTCTTCGCCCAGCGCTCCTTCATTGAAGGCATTACCCTGACCGGGCTCAAAGGCTAGCAGGATGAGTCGTCTGCTATTCCAGCCACAAACGCGCGATGCCTTGCGCGCCGGCATCGACACCCTGGCTGGCGCGGTTATGCCGACCCTGGGTCCATTGACCGGTCCGGTCGCCCTAGAAGAACCTACGCGCAAAGGTTCGCCCGAGCTGCTGGACGATGGTGGCGCGATCGCCCGGCGCATCTTGCAGCTGCCCGACAAACATGCCGATGTCGGCGCGATGCTGCTGCGCGAGATTCTGTGGCGACAAAAAGAACGCTATGGCGATGGCGCGGCCACTACGGCAGCGCTTTATCAAAGTGTCTTTGCCCAAGGCCACCGCTTCATCAACGCGGGCGGCGATGCCATGCTGCTGCGCCGACACCTGGAAAGCGGCATGCGCCTGCTGCTGGACGAGCTTCGCGCTATGGCGAGACCGGTCAAAAGCGCGCTGGAACTGGAACGGCTGGCGGTGTCGATCTGTGGCGATGCCGATATCGCGGCGGCGCTGGCAGATATCTTTGATGTGCTCGGCGCGCATAGCCCGGTCGAAGTGCGCGATGGCGGGCGCGATTTACAGCACGAGTTTTTTTTGGGTTCGTTTTGGGAGAGCAAAGTTCCCTCCAATCTCGTCTTCGAAGGGCAGGCGGGCGACCGCATCGAACTGCGCAACACCGCCTGGCTCATCAGCGACTTCGACCTGGACGACTTGAACGTTCTGGTCGAACTGGTTTCGCAAGTTGTCCAGGCGGGCTGCGACTCGCTGGCGATTGTCGCCAAATCTTTTTCCGAGCAGGTCATCGCGGCTCAAGGCGCAAACAGCCGCATGGCCGATTTCCGACTCGTCTACCTGGAAGTCACCGGCTTGTTGGACGAACAAAGGGCGGGGCTGGACGATCTGGCGCTGCTGACGGGCGGGCAAGCGCTGCACAAACTGGCCGGGCACAGCCTGGACGCTGTCGAATCTGCGGCTTTGGGCAAGTCGGAGCTGGCCTGGCTGGACCGCAACCGCTTTGGTGTCATTGCCGGCGCTGGCGATGAGGCGGCTGTGCAAAGCGAAATCGCGGCGTTGCAAAGGCGCTTTCGCAATAGCGATGACGACAGGCGGCGGCAGGTACTGGGCGCGCGCCTGGGCCGGCTGCGCGGCGGCTCGGCGGTGGTCTATTGCAATGGCAGCAGCGAGAGCGAATTGCGCTTCCGCCGGGAGTTGCTATCACACACAATCGCGGCGCTGCGTTCTGCCTTGCGGAAAGGAGCGTTGCCTGGTGGCGGCACGGCGCTGTTGCATTGCCTGGATGCCCTGCAGCGGGCGCATGAAATTAGCGCGGATGTGCACGAGCGAGCGGCGCTGCAGATGCTGATGAAGGCGGTGCAAGTCCCTTGCCAGCAGTTGCTGCGCAACGCCGGGCACGAAGCGCCCAGCCTGGTCGTGAACGAGATTCTGCACAGCAAGAACGGAGCGGGTTATGACCTGTCTGCGGGCATGGTCGCCGATATGTGGTCGCAGGGCGTGCTGGATGCGGCGGCGGCGGTGCAGGCCGCGGTGCGCAATGGCATCGGCGGGGCAGCTTTGGCGCTGACCATCGAGGCGATCGTGCATCGTGTCAATCCGCCCTTGGCCATCGAGCCAGGTGGATTGCCGGCCGATACGCAGATGGACAACATTGAAGTGAAGTGAACAATCGCTGAAAGAGCAGGCTTTGAGGAGAGATGGAATAATGGCTTGGAAACCGACGGCGGAACAAGCGCAGCAATACGCAGAACGCGGCTACTTCACTGTGCCCAATGTCATCTCGAGGCAGACGGCAGCTGAGATGCTGGGCGTGATAAAAAACGCCATTTTGACTCCCGATACAGAAGATATCGGCACGGACGCCGACCCGATGGACCCCATGCTGGACGATACGCCCGAGGCGCGCGCCGTGCGCTTTCGCAAGCTCAACAAGTTCAACCAGCGCAATCCGCTCATCTGGCACAACGCCCATTGTGGCCAGCCTGTGCTGGATATCGCGCGTTACTTTTTGGGCGACGACATCTTGCTAAAATACGACAGTTGCTTCCTGAAACCAGCAAAATCGGGCAGCGCGACACCTTGGCACCAAGACAATGGCCTCTGGCGCGATGGCGATACCGAGCCTTTTAACTTCTGGATGGCGCTGGACCCCGCCACTATCGAAAATGGCTGCTTGCAGATGATCCCCGGCAGCTACAAAACCGAAATTGTGCATCATGTTTTGTACCAGAACAGCATCCATGGCGAGCTGCCGCGCGAACGGGTCGAAGAGATGATCGACACCTATGGCGTGGAACATATCGAGCTGGAGCCAGGCAGCGTCGTCGTCTGGCACAGCAACGCCTGGCACTACAGCCCGCCCAACACCAGCGACAAAGGACGCATCGCCATCGCCGGCGTCATGAGCAGCCCGGCTATCGTGGAGAATGGCAACAGCGGCGATGTCGGCTATAAGTGGCTGATGAAGCGGGGCCAGGTCATGCCCGACTTCCCCGCCCAGCCATATGACATGCAAAGGCTGCCCACCGGCAAAGCGGTACCCTGGATCAAAATCGACGAGCCGCGTTAGCCAGAAGCAGTCGAGTCGCGTTTGATCAACCGCGAAGGCATAATCACGCGCTGCAGCGGCATATCCGGTTCGGCGATGCGCTTCAACAGCAAGCGCGCCGCTTCTTTGCCTAGTTTGTAGGGATCGGTGGAGACAGTCGTCAAGCTAGGATGCCACAACGAGGCTTCAGCGACATTGTCAAAGCTGACAACTGCAAAATCCTTGCCCGCTTCGATCCCGGCCGCGCGCAAACTCAGCATCACACCAAATGCATTGACATCGCTGTAACAGAAGGCGGCTGTCGGTGGATTCTCTACTGCCAATACCTGCTTAATAGCCATAAAGCCGCCCGCGCGCGTTACCTTGCTGGCAACGCAGATGGCCGGATCGTAGGCAATGCCGTGCCGCTCCAGCACTTTGCGATAACCCAGCAGCCGGCTCTGACGCGAAGGCGTCTCTTCTGCTCCGCCCACAAACGCGATGCGCTCGTGCCCCTGCCGCACCAGGTATTCGACAGCTTTCGCTGCCCCGTTCTCGTTGTCCATATCGACATAGTCGAGGTTCAAGCTGGCATAGTGCTGAGTCGTCAGAACCAGTGGGCAATATTCGGCGAACTTCTGCAAGGTCTGCGCCGAAGTTCCCGTGACCGGCGAAAGGATCAGCCCATCCACGCCGCGCTCTAGCATGGTCTTGACCAGGCGCGCTTGCTTTTTCATGTCAGATTCGGCGCTGCCCAAGAACAGACTGTAGTCCGCGGCTGCCAACTGCGCTTCTGCGCCAGCGGTCTGCTCGGCGACAAAAGGATTTGACAGCTCGTTGATTATCAGGGCGATCGTATTCGATCGCTGGGTGCGCAGGCTGGCCGCGTGCCGATTGTAGACATAGTCCAACGCTGCGGCCGCGGCTTTTACGCGCCGGCTGGTAGCGGGCGAAATGCGCGGGCTGCTGCGCAACGCCAGGGAAGCCGTCGCTGTGGAGACATTGGCGGCATCGGCGACCTCTTTCAAGGTGGCTTTCTTTTTCGGTTTTGTCGGCGCAGTTGACATGGTTGCACCTCGCCAGGCGCGAGTAATCAAGAAGGGCGGCTGTGCAGCGATTCTAACACAATCGGCGCGTCAACCCCCCTCGGTCGCCCCGACAGGTCTGGGGGAGGCACATACCTTGACTCCCCTCCCTGACTCGTCGGGGAGGGGTTGGGGGAGGGGTTGGCTACCCTCTGCGTCCTGACGGGGAGGGGTTATTGCTCGCCCGACCACGCAGCCTGTGATTGCAGCGAGCCACTGCTACAATAGCTGGCAGCGAGTCGGCATGTATTGCGCGGGCTGGGCAAAGCAGATGAAGAAAGGTCGGGGGGAGAGATATGGAAAAGCTGGCAGATATCGGCTTGATCGGCTTGGCGGTGATGGGGCAAAATCTGGCGCTGAATATCAACGACCATGGCTTCTGCGTAGCGGTCTTCAATCGAACCACATCCAAAGTGTCGCGCTTTTTGGCTGACGAGGCGCATGGCACAGCCATCATCGGCTGTTATTCGCCCGAAGAATTCGTGGCGAGCATCAAACGACCGCGCAAGATCATCCTCATGATCCAGGCGGGCGCGCCGGTGGACAAATCCATCGCGCAGTTGGTGCCCTTGCTGGAAGACGGCGACATCATCATCGACGGTGGCAATTCCAATTTCAAGGACAGCATCCGCCGCACCAGCGAGGTCGAGGCGCAGGGCAAGCTCTTTGTGGGGGCGGGCATCAGCGGTGGCGAAGAAGGCGCGCGCCATGGACCATCCATCATGCCCGGCGGATCGACAGCTGCCTGGAGCGAGGTCAAGCCGATTTTGCAGGCGGTGGCAGCCAAGGTGGCCGATGGGACACCCTGCTGCGACTGGGTGGGCGAAGACGGCGCCGGGCACTTCGTGAAGATGGTGCACAACGGCATTGAATATGGCGATATGCAGCTAATCTGCGAAGCCTGGCACATCATGTCCACAGTGCTGGGCATGAGCGAGGCTGAATGCAGCGCGGTGTTCAACCGTTGGAATGCCGGCGCGCTGGAATCCTTTCTCATCGAGATCACCGCCGATATCCTGGCCTTCGTGGATGATGACGGGCGTCCGCTGGTGCGATCCATTCTGGATACGGCATCGCAGAAAGGCACGGGCAAATGGACAGCCATCACGGCGCTGGAAGAAGGCACGCCTTTGACTCTGATCGGCGAGGCGGTATTCGCGCGCTGCCTTTCTGCCATCAAACAACAGCGCGTGGCCGCGGCGAAAGTGCTGCCTGGTCCGCAAGCGGTCTTCGGCGGCGACAAAAATGCCGTCATCGCCCAGTTGGAGCAGGCAGTTTATGCAGCCAAGATTATCAGCTATGCGCAGGGATATATGCTAATGCGCGATGCGGCGCAGACCTACAAGTGGAACCTGAATTATGGTGGCGTGGCGCTGATATGGCGCGAAGGCTGCATCATCCGCTCGGCATTTTTGGGCAAAATCCAGGAAGCCTATGCCAAAGACGCGGCGCTACCCAACCTGCTGCTGGACGATTATTTTAGCGAGGCGGTCATCGCGGCGCAATCGGCCTGGCGCAGTGTGGTGGGGCTGGGCATCCAACACGGCATCCCCCTGCCCATTATGAGCGGGGCGCTGGCTTTCTACGATGGCTTTCGGTCGAAGCGACTGCCCGCCAACCTCTTGCAGGCACAGCGCGATTACTTCGGCGCGCACACCTACGAACGGGTCGACCGTCCCCGCGGCGAATATTTCCATACCAACTGGACGGGCACGGGCGGCAATGTCACGGCGGGCAGTTATGATGCCTAGGCTAAGCTTGCAGTAAAGCCAAGACAACAATACAAAAGATGAACCACCGAGTTCACCGAGAGAAAGCAAGGGTTTTAGTCTGTGCCCCTGTGGCAAATGACCCTGGATGCCTTTGCGTTCTTTGTGTCTTTGTGGTTGGCTTCTGCAGCTCTGTCGACTCGTCGATTCAAGTCGGCAACTCGGGCACGAACTGATAACCGGGCTCGCGCTGCTGGCGGCGCAGGATAGGCACGATCTGCCGCCAGGTGCCCAGCACGCCCCGCGTTGGCGCAGGCGTATCAGCTTTCACTTTTTCGTGCAATTCTGCCAGGTGATAAAAGGGCACAGCCGCATACATGTGATGCTCGATGTGGTAATTCATCTGCCAGTACAAAAATGCCAGCGCAGGATGTAGCAGAATCGTGCGCGTGTTCAGCCGATAATCGCTGACCTCGTCCGAGAGCCCGATATGCTGCGCTTCGTTGAGCAAGAATTGGAAGCCGCCGCCGTAGAATGGAGCCAAGGTCGTCAATATGGGCAACATGGTCCAGCCCTGCCACACAGAGATCGCCACGATCAACCCATGCCCAAGCAGCAGAACCCGCGCCCAGTTGAACAGCCGCCTGCGTTCTGCGACTGCCTGGGGTGAGAAGAGCGCGCGTTCCCAGTCGTTTTCGATGCGCCCCAGGCTCAGCAAAATCACGCCTTTCCAGCGCAGCCACAGCCCACGCGGATTGATCACGGCGAAACTGAGATAGGAGCGCAACGTCAACTCGCGCGGCAGCACAACTTCCAGGTCATCGGGCGGATGCAGGGTATAGCGGTGGTGCGCCTGATGACTCGCCCAAAATGACACATGGTTGTACCAGCCCAGAAAGCTGTAGAGATTGCGAAAAAAGCTGTTCAGCGCTGGTGTTTTGAAGACCGTCTTGTGACATAGTTCGTGAAAACCATTGACCAGGAATGCCCACAACGCGCCATGCAGGTAGATGAGCGCCAGCGCCACGGGAAGTGGGGCGTGCTGCGCCGCGTACCAAGCCAGGCCGCCACTGCAAGCCAACAGCGCCAAATGCCCCAGCGTCTGCGTTAGTCCACGGCGGTCGCTGCGTTGGTTGAGCCACGCCAAATCGGCCGCGGATACCGGCGAACGATACCAGGCGATGCGCTTTTGCTGGCGATTCGTGTCCTTCAGAAGGTTGTCCTTACCTAGAATTGCTATGCCTGCGAAGACGGCTTTGACCGCCTGCCGGCCTCGCACCGCCATACTTATTCAAATGTCAGCATCGCCTTGATGACGCCTGTCGCCGGATCGAGCCAAGTCGGGAAGTCGCGCAAGATGCTCTGCGGCGTGGCTCGATGCGTAATCCACTCTGCCAGCCGGATGTGCCCAGCGCGCAAGCTGTCTATCACCCAGCTGAAATCGGCGGGCGTGGCATTGCGGCTGGCGAGCAGGCTCATCTCGCGCGAGTGAAAATGTGGGTCGCTGAAGGTGATATCGCCCTTGACATGCCCCACCAGCACCAATGTCCCGCCATGCGCCACATAGTCAAAGGCGGCCTGCATGGAGCGCGCGCTGCCCGTGCAATCGAAAACCAACGTGGGCAATTCGCCAGCCGGCAGAGACTGCAGCTGTGCCTGCACATCGCCCCGCGCATCGACCAGCCGCTCAATGCCCAGCGCCCGCCGGCAGAATTCCAGCCGTCCCGCGTCCAGCTCCAGCACAGCCACATCGGCACCAGCCAGCAGGGCGAATTGCGCTGTCGCCAAGCCGATGGGTCCTGCGCCGATGACCAATGTTTTTTCGCCAGAGTTTATGGCAGCGCGCTTGGCAGCATGTGCGCCGATAGCCAGCATCTCCACCAGCGCCAACTGCTCGGGCGGGATGCCAGCGGCTTGCAGCAGTTTGTCGGCGGGCAGGGTAAATTGCTCGCGCATGCCGCCATCAATGTGCACGCCCAGCACTTGCATGCCCGTGCAGCAGTTGGTCTTGCCGCGGCGACAGGCGCTGCAACGCCCGCACTGCAAATAGGGAATGACGCAGCAGGTCTGCCCGAGCAAAGCATCTTCTACACCTGCGCCCAGCGCCAGAACTTCCACCGCCAGCTCGTGCCCCATAATGCGCGGATAGCTGAAGAAGTTCTGGTTGCCTGCGTAGGCATGCAGGTCTGTGCCGCAGATGCCGACGCGCCGCACCCGCACCAAAGCCTCGCCAGGCCCCGGCTGCGCTGGCGACGGCACAGACTGCAAGCGCAGTGTGCCCGGCTCTTCCAGGACGATTGCTCTCACGCATTGCCTCCTTGAACAGTGACGAGTGGCTGAAGAAATCGAGCGCAAGGCATCGTATTGCATGTTGCCGATGTTTGTGCTGCTTATGTCAGCGCCAATACGCGGCAGGGACCGCCAGAACCTTCCTCCCAGCGCGGTATGCCCACCACCACTGTCGCCACACGATCTTTGATAGCTGCCAGATTTCGCACATTCTCGATGCCGTACAAGCCTGCGCCAAGCACGGTATAATGGGTGGGGACAGTCGTCGAATTGCCAGGATCCAAGCTGGCCACATCCACAGCAACGCCATGAATATCGCGCTCCTCAACCAAGAAAGCGGCCGCTTCTCCACCGAAACCAGGGAAATGAGCGACACCTGTTTCATCGCGGTTGATGAATGCTTGCGGGTTGTCCCAGTACGTTTCCCAGCCCGAATGCATGCACACCAACGCGCCAGGCGGCACCTCGCCGTGCCTGCTCTCCCAAGCTTGGATGTCTTCCACCGTAACAAAGGCGTCGGCATCTTCTGCGGCGCGCGCGCTGATGTCGATCACCACCGCCGGACTGACCAGCAGGTTGGCGTCATAGGTATCGGTATGCTCGCCACCGTCCAGGATGAAATGCGAGGGCATATCGACATGGGTACTCACATGTTCGTTTATGCTCCACTGCTGCCAATAGATAATCTCGGACAGGAACTCCATCTTTTCGCGACTTGGCGCAAAATCTGGACCGAAAATGTGCGGCGAGCTTTCGCCCAGCACATGTGTTAGGTCGACCACTTCGCCCATCATGTCTTGTCCGAGCAGGGGCAATGGATGACTGGCTGCGACAGCCGCGCCGGCGGCCAGCCCGCCACCGAGCTTGAGCAGACGCCGTCGGCTCATTGATGGCGGACCTTCTTTCTCAAGACGTTTTCTTACAGTTTCCATTATGCGAGGGGTACACATGACCTATTCCTCCGAATTGTTATGGTTACGGCTCGACCCAAACCCATGGGCCGCTCAAGCACAAAACATAGCTTAGCTCAATTGGCGCACGGCGGCAAATTGGCAGCAGAGCGGCAATCGCTTTCAACCAGACACAGGCCGCCGTTTTGTTCACGTCAGTCCATAAAATGCGCTGGCATTGCCGCCCATGACAGCCGCTTGTTCATCGGCAGAAAGCGCGCCAATATACGTTTCGACAATGCCGACCACTTGGCTGTAGCTGCCAGCCAGTTCACTGACGGGCCAGTCGCTGCCGAACATCAGCCGCTCTGTGCCAAAGCAGTCGAACACCACATCCAGATACGGCGTGAAGTCGCTTTGCGTCCATTCATGCCAGGCGGCCTCGGTAACCATCCCCGATACTTTGCAGCACACATTATCCAGCGCCGCCAACGCGCGAATGTCGTCTGCCCAGGGCTGCAACCCACCGTCTTTGATGAAGGGCTTGGCGATGTGGTCGAGCACGAATTGCTGCTGCGGGAATTGTCGCGCGACATCAATGGCGATGGGGATATGCCGCGGGAAGAGCAGCAGATCATAACGCAGATTAACCGCTTTCAACGCCGCCAACCCACGCAAAAACCCGCCGCCCAGCATGAAACGGTCGTCGGCTTCGTCATGTACGATATGCCGCAGGCCCACAAATCGTGGATGCGCCGCGAACCGCTCCAGTTGCGCTTCGACATCATTGGCGCGCAGATCGACCCAGCCGACCACGCCGCGTACAAAGTCGTATTCATCCGCCAGCGCCAGCAGGAATTCACATTCGCGCAGATTTTGCCGAGCCTGCACAGCGACGGTGCCATCCATGCCGGTGGCGGCTAACAGCGGCTGCAAATCGGGCGGCAGAATATCGCGTTTGATGGGCAGGTGTCGCTCGCCCATCCACGGATACTCCGCCGGCGAATACCGCCAAAAATGCTGATGCGAGTCGATGCGCAGGGTCATGCGCTGCTCCCAACTATCTCTAGGTTTGGCTCGATTCTAACGAAGGCGCGGCGCGGTCGAAAGTCGCGTCTGCAAACCCCCACCCCAAACCCCTCCCCCATAAAGAGGGAGGGGCATTCTTGAAAGAACCTCGATTTCTTTAGCTCCCCTTCCCTCCTTGTGGGGGAAGGGGCCGGGGGATGGGGGCAGCCCACAGTCAAACACTCGTGTTGCGCGTGATTTTGAAGGCATAGACATGGTCGCAGGGTTTGTGGTCGGGGCGCACGATCTGCAAGCCATTCGGTGTCATCTGCCAACGCAGCTCGCCAGCATGCCCCAGCAGCTCGACCGAGCGCACTTCGCCCGGATAAAATGCCTGCGTCGATTCGATGACGAATTGCTTTGCTGGCCAGTCGAAGGCAAGCGCATAGAGCACATTGGCGCGCGTGGTGAAACGGATGTCGCGGGCTGTGTAGCGCAGCTTCTCTTTGGTATCGCTGAATGCGCCGACATGCGTCATTTGCGTGGGACCTTCGCCATAGGTATTCCAGGGCACGGTGTCAAAGATCGCTTCGCCATTGATGCGCAGCCATTCGCCCAGGCCTGTCAAAATGGCTTTGGACTCGTCGGGAATTGTGCCATCGGGTTTGGGTCCCACATTCAGCAACATAAAGCCATTCTTGCTGACATTGTCTGCCAGATACTGCACCATCTCGGTCACCGACTTGTATTCGGTTTCCTTGATGTAGCCCCAGCCCTGCCCGTCATCAACCGTGGTATCGGTGATCCACTCATAATGTGTCAGCTCGGCTGTCTTGCCCAGCTCGAAGTCCAGCAGGCCGGCGCCGGGCGGGATATCGTGCCATTTATAGCTGGCCACCACCTCGCGTCCCCATTCGGCTGCCTTGTTGTAGTAGTACGCCAGGAAGTCTTGCTTGTATTGGTCGTGGATGAAGCGCAAGCCAAAGTCGAACCAGATGTAGTCGGGCGTATACCGTTCGACAACTTCGTGAAGTCGGTTCTTCCATTGCTGCAAGAAGGCGCGGCTGGGTTTGTCTTGCGCGCGCCACTCGGCGTGATTGTGTCCTTTGCCATGCGCGTCAAAAGCGAAATCGAGGTTGTGTGGCTCGCCATACAGAGCGGCATAACGCGGGTCGGCTGTGTCGTATTCGGGCTTCCAGTGGGGGAAGAACCACCAGTTTTCAGCGTGGTGCATGGCGACCATGAAGCGCATGCCCTGGGCGCGGATGGCGCGTTCCAGCTCGCCGACGACATCGCGTTTGGGTCCCATCTTGCCGGCGCAAAACTCGGTGTCGCTGGCATCCCACATGGGGAAGCCGTCATGATGCTCGGCGACTGGCCCAGCGAATTTTGCGCCCGCGCGCGCAAACAGCTCTGCCCATTCGTCGGGGTCGAAATGTTCGGCTGTGAACATGGGGATAAAGTCCTTGTAGCCGAATGCGGAGGGGTGCCCATAGGTGCGGCAGTGATAGTCGTGCTGGGGCGTGCCTTCGCGGTACATGTTGTAGGGATACCAGGTCACATTGGGGCCTGTCGCCGGCACGCAATAGATGCCCCAGTGTGTATAAATGCCAAACTTTGCCTTGCGCATCCATTCGGGAGTGGGGTGCGTCTTCAACGACGCCCAGGTGGGCTGATAGCGTTGGGTCATTTGCAGGGTCTCCAGCAGGTTTCGCCCGCAAATAGTAGCGCGGTGGCAAGCTGCGCGCAAATCACGGCACGAGAGGGTTTCGTAACCCCTCCCCCAGCCCCTCCCCGACGAGTCAGGGAGGGTAGCCAATGCCTTATGCTCCTCCCGACCCGACAGGTGGATTGATGGGGTGTGAAAAGCCCCTCCCTCATTTTGGGGGAGGGGTTTGGGGTGGGGGTCAGC
>JAJDZQ010000164.1 GCA_022824565.1 Anaerolineae bacterium
TCGCCCCAGCATGACGGGACTGTGAGTGCGCCGGCGATATGTCCAGCACACTGGCAGCCGTCTGCTCATCGGTGACCAGCACATCAATTGCGCCACTGGCCAGCGCCCCGTGGATAGCGCGCGCTTTGTTGCCTCCCACAGCCACCGCGATAGTCTGCGGCACAGCGCGCAGTTCGTCCAACGTAACGCCAATGATGCGCCCGTTCAGCTCGCAGGGAAAAAGCTGTCCGGCGCTATCGAATATCTGCCAAGCCATGTCGCCAGCCGCGCCACAGCTCCGATACGCGCGCAGCTGGTCTGAATCGGCGACGCCCGCGCGCACGAAGCCCGATGTGGCCGGGTCGAGGTTGCCGATGCCCACCAGCGCGATATCCGCTCGCCGCACCTGTGCCAACGTATGCCCGACCACCGCCTGCTGACGGATGATTGCGGCTGCTTTTGCATTGTCCGCCAGCAAGGGCGATGATAAATACTGCGCACGCCCACCCAGCTTCTGCGCCAGTTGCCGCGTCAAAGCCGAGCTGTCGAATTCTTTCAGCGCCTGGGGCAGGCTGCCGGTGGCTTGCACGACAGTGACATCGGCTTGGAAGTCGCGACGGATGGCGCTGATGACTTCGTAGGTGGTGCTGCCAAAGCAGATGGACATGGTCGCGCCAGCCGTCAGCGCTTCTTCCAGATAACGCGCCGCCAGTTGCGCTGTTTCCCGCAGCAGCAGCCCCGCATCGCCCGCGCCCGATTGCAGCGTCAGCGCCTGTCGCAAGCCAAAACGCCGCATAAGCCGCGCTTCCAGCTCATCCGCTCGTTTGAGTGGATAGTCGATCAAGATGCGCACCACCTGGGTTTCGCGCGCTTCTTTCAATAGCCGATACACTTTCACGCGCGACAAATCCAGCCTCGCAGCGATCTGGCTCTGCGTCAGCTCGCGTTCATAATACATGGCTGCCACCTTTGCCAGCAGCTCGTGATGGGCGGAATCGAGCAGTGAAGTCACAACCATCGTCAGACACCAGCCCGGCTGCGGCGCAACAGCTCGCGCGTGGATTGGTCTGTCGCAGGTCGATGACCGGGCAGCGGCAAAATGCGCTGGTGAATCGCGTCGATGATGGCGGCGGCGCTGGGGAAGAATGCTTCGTCCAGTTCGGCCGGCGGGGTGATCCAGTTGCGGGCGCCCAGCACAGCCACTGGCGCATCCAGGAAGTCGAAGGCCAGCTGGCTCAGGTTAGAAGCCAGGTTGTGCAGGAAAGAGCCGCGCTCAGTGGCGTCCGATACCAGCACGACGCGCCCGGTTTTCCGCGCCGATTCCAGCAGCGGCTGCAAGTTGAGCGGGTTCAAAAAGCGGATATCGATGACCTCGGCGTTCAGGTTGTGCTGGTTTTGCAAGCGGTCGGCCGCCTCCAGCGCTCGATACAGCGCCGCGCCGATGCTGATGATGCTGATGTCTGCGCCGGCGCGATGAATCTGCGGTTCGCCTTCGGGCACTTCGTAATAATCGACCGGCACGCCGCCCGCAAAGAGCGTCTCGGGCTGGCTATAGAGTCGCTGGCTTTCAAAGAAGACGACCGGGTCTGTGCCGCGCAAAGCCAGGTTCAGCATGCCCTTGGCATCATAGGCTGTGGCCGGAAAGTAGACTTTTAAGCCCGGGATATGCGCGACCAGCGAGCTCCAGTCTTGCGAATGCTGCGCGCCATATTTCATGCCCACCGAGACGCGCAGCACCAGCGGCATGCGCAAGGCATTGGCAGACATGGCTTGCCACTTCGCCATTTGGTTGAAGATTTCGTCGCCAGCCCGCCCCATGAAATCGCAATACATCAGTTCGGGCACGGCGCGACCACCCGCCAGCGCATAGCCGACTGCCGTGCCCACGATAGCCGCTTCGCTTATGGGCGTGTTAAACAGACGTTGATAGGGCATGGCTTCGGTGAGGCCGCGATAGGCGCCAAATGCCCCGCCCCAGTCGCGGTTTTCTTCTCCAAAGGCGATCATGCTCGGGTCGGCGTAATAGCGGTGCGCCATGGCTTCGAAGATCGCTTCGGCATAAGTCAAGGTGCGCAACCGGGCTGTGAGCGCGCCGTTGGCGTCGAAGCCGAAACGATGCTTTGCCGCCGTAACGCCGAGCCGCGATTCGTCCCGAGGCAGAAGCACCTCGGGCTCACGGTCGTCCAGCGCCTCGGCTGTCTGGTTGGAGAACATCATCGCGCCGATCGCATCACCTGCGGGGTCGAGGCGTGGCGACAAATCCAGGTCGATAGCAGCGCGAATGACCCGTTCGATCTGCCGAATGACGTTTTCTTCGATGGCAGCCAGCTGCGCGCCGTCGGCATGTCCATTTTGGCACAGATAATCGGCATAACTGTGCAAGGAGTCGTGCGCGCGCCACAGCTCGACTTCGTCACGCTCGCGGTATGACGAGGCATCGCTGGGCGAATGTCCACTGTAGCGATAGGTGATGACATCCAGCAGAGCGGGCCCACGCCCCACCAGCAGCAGGGTTTTCTTGCGGCGGGTGGCATCGGCGACAGCCAGCGGGTCATAGCCATCAACGCGCTCAGCGTGCATGGCATCGGCATTGACGCCCAATCCCACGCGCGCCAGCAGGCCGTGCCCAAGCGTTTCTCCCTGGGGCTGCCCGCCCATGCCATAAAAATTGTTGACAAAATTGAACAGAATTGGCGGCGCGCCACCCAGCTCGGCGTCCCACAAGGTGTGATATTGGTCCATAGCGGCGAAGTTGAGCGCTTCCCAAACGGGACCGCTGGCCACGGACGAATCGCCGATATTGGCAATGACGATGCCCGGCTGGCGATTGATCCGTTTGTAGAGCGCCATCCCCAAGGCAATATCGGCGCTGCCACCCACAATGGCGTTGTTGGGCATAATGCCAAATGGTGGGAAGAAGGTGTGCATGCTGCCGCCCATGCCTTTGTTGAAGCCAGTCGCGCGGGCGAAAATCTCGGCATAGGCGCTGTAGATCAACCAATCGCGCGCCAGCGCATGTTCATTCGCATAGTCATCCAGCGACTCAACCACCCGCAGAGCCGCCGCGTCCATGCTGCCTTCCATAATGCGCAGCAAATGCGCCGCGTCCAACTGACGGATCGCCGCCAGCCCTTTCGCCAAGATCTCGCCGTGGCTGCGATGGCTGCCCAGAATGAAGTCGCCCGCATCCAGCGCCAGGCATTGCCCGACAGCCGCTGCTTCTTGCCCGATAGACAGATGCGCTGGTCCGCCGTGCTGATAGGCGATGCCGCGATATGCGCCGGCTTTTTTGATGCTGTCCAGCGCCAGTTCAAACTCGCGGATGAGGCGCATGTCATGATAAACCGCCAGCAGTTGCTCCCGCGAATAATACGCGGCTTCGGCGATTGGATCGCGCTGGTAGGCATTGACCGGTATCTGCGGCGCGCAAATGACGCTGCGGCTTCGCGCAATAGTCGGGTCGATTGTCAGGGATTTGGGCATGGCTCGTCTATTCTCTTGGCTGTCATCATCTCAATGTTTCCCACTTGCCGACCCCTCCCCCAGCCCCTCCCCGACGAGTCGGAGAGGGGAGTCAAGGTATGTGCCTCCCCCTGACCTGTCGGGGGGATTGAGGGGGGTTGCCTTGCCCCGTCAGCCCAGCGCCAGCAAGTCAATATCGCCGATGTTACGGCAGAGCGCCTCTAAAAAGCGGGCGGCCGGCGCGCCATCTACCACTTGATGATTGATGGTCAGCGACAAGCCGATATGTGGCGCAAATGCCACTTCTGCCTCGCGTTCGACCGGCTTCAACTGCATTGCGCCCAAGCCCAGCAAAGCCACTTGCGGCGGATTCAACACGGGCGTGAAGCTCTCGATGCCCAGCGAGCCCAGGTTGCTGACGGTGAATGTTCCGCCTCGCAGCTGGTCGGGAAGGATCTTGCCAGCCCGGCAAGCCTCTGCCATCTGCTGTGCAGCTGCTGCCAGCTTGCGCAGCGAGAGTTGGTCGGCATCGCGCAACACCGGCACCAGCAAGCCGCGCTCGCTAGCAACTGCCTGCGCCAGATGGACGGCTGTATGCTGATAGATGGTGTCGTTTTCAAAGAGTGCGTTGAGCTTGGGAAATTGCGGCAGTGTGCGCGCCACAGCAAATAGCAGCAGCTCGTTGATGCCAATGCCGCGCAACCCCAGCAACTCGGGACTATTTTTCAGGCGGGCGCGGAAGGCTTTCAGCGCAGTGGCATCGGCATTTGTATGCAGTGTCAGTTGCGCCGTGCTTTGCAGGGAATGCAGCATACGCGCCGCGATTGTCTTGCGCGCCCCACGCAGCGGGATTTCGTCAACAGCGCGCGACTCGGCGACTGGCAAAAGGTCAGCTTTCTTGACGCGGCTGGAAGTGGAAGTGGCCGCGCCCAACCGGTAGTCGCCGCTGTCCAGCATGGCTTGGGCGACTGGCGTTACACTTTGTCTATTCTGCAAAGCCGCTTCAATATCGCGCTCGATAAGGCGTCCGTCCGGACCGCTGCCAATCAGATGGCTGGTATCCAATCGCTTGCGCTGTGCCAGGTTGCGCGCTCGTGGCGAGATCTTCTCCCTCTCCTGTCCCCCCGACAGTAGGGACGAGGCAACCCCCCTCAATCCCCTCGACAGGTCAGGGGGAGGGGTGCGGCTACCCTCTCTGTCCTGACCGGGAGGGGCTGGGGGAGGGGCTGGGGGAGGGGTTGACCATCCCCCCTCGCTCTCCCCGCCGGGTGCGCCGACGATGGCGATTGGCGACAAAATCGGCGCTTCTTCGCCCACATCAACCAGGCGCGCCAGCAACGTTCCTGTGGCCGAGCTCTCGACTTCCAGGGTGGCTTTGTCGGTTTCGATTTCGCAGAGCAGGTCGCCGGTTTTGATGCTGTCGCCGACCTCAACATGCCAGGCGAGGATGATGGCGCTTTCGACTGTGTTGCCGAGTTTGGGCAAAACGATCCGTTCCGCCACGAGCAATCCTTGTGCATTTGCACAGAATCGGTTCACTTGCACAGAGTATAGGGGGGTTCAGCAGGCTTGTCAACCCAAAACGCATAGCACTTCGCCACGCTCTGCGCTTTCTGTCGTTCAAACAGGCGCATCCAGGCGTCGCAGCAATTCTTCCAGCACTGTCATCGCCGCTTCGGGAATCACTGTGCCGGGACCAAAGATCGCCGCCACGCCGCGCTCGCGCAGAAAAGCGTGATCGCGCGTCGGGATAACGCCGCCAGCCACCACCAGGGTCTTGTCGCGCCCCACACTCGCCAGCTCGTCCATCAGCTGTGGCAGCAGGGTATTGTGGGCAGCCGCCAGCGAACTGATGCCAACGATATGCGCGGCACAATCCAGGGCTTGCTTCGCTACTTCGGCAGGCGTCTGGAAGAGCGGCGCGATGACCACATCGAATCCCATATCGGCGAAGGCGCTGGCGACGACCTTGGCACCACGATCGTGTCCGTCTTGGCCCATCTTCGCCACCAGCAGGCGTGGAGGTCGACCTTCGATCCGCACGAAATCGTTCGTGATGCGGCGCACAGCGGAAAGCTGCTTCGTTGCGCGCGATTCGCTGATGTAGATGCCGGTGACAGCTTGCGATTCGGCTTTGTGCCGCCCCCAAGCCCGTTCCAGCGCCCAAGAGATATCGCCAGTGGTGGCCAGGGCGCGCGCCGCCGCCACAGACAGCGCCAGCAAGTTGCCTGTCCCGGTTTCGGCGCAAGCAGTGAGCGCGTCCAGGCTGGCTTGCACAGCGTCTTCGTCGCGTTCTGCCCGCAGCGCCCGCAATCGCGCAATCTGGGCAGCTCGCACGGCGCTGTTGTCCACCTCGAGCATGTCGATTTGCGTGGGCTGGTCGGGGCGATACTTGTTCATGCCGATGACGATTTCGTCGCCACTGTCGATGCGCGCTTGCCGGCGTGCGGCTGCGGCTTCGATGCGCAGCTTGGGCAGGTCTGCTGCCAGCGCCTTCGCCATCCCGCCCAGCGACTCGATCTCCTGAATGTGCGACCAGGCGCGCAAAGCCAGATCCTGTGTCAACCGCTCCACCAGGTACGAGCCGCCCCAGGGATCGACCACATTGCAGATGCCCGTTTCCTTTTGCAGCAGCAGTTGGGTATCGCGGGCGATGCGCGCGCTAAAATCGCTGGGCAGCGACATGGCTTCATCGAGCGCGTTGGTATGCAGCGACTGCGTGCCGCCAAAGACAGCCGCCAGCGCCTCGATGCAGGTGCGCGCGACATTGTTGTAGGGGTCTTCGGCTTGCAGGCTCCAGCCCGATGTCTGGCAATGGGCGCGCAAAGCCAGCGACTTTGGGTTGCGCGGCGCAAACGGCTTGATGAGCTTCGCCCACAGCATACGAGCCGCCCGCTGTTTGGCGATTTCCATGAACAGGTGGATGCCAATTCCCCAAAAAAACGACAAGCGCGGCGCAAAGTCATCAATGTCCAAGCCAGCCGCCAGCCCGGTGCGCACATATTCCAAGCCATCGGCCAAGGTATAGGCCAGCTCGATATCGGCGCTCGCCCCGGCTTCCTGGATGTGATAGCCGCTGATGCTGATGCTGTTGAAGCGCGGCATCTCGGCAGCGGTATAGGCGAAGATATCGGCGATGATGCGCAGCGATGCGGCTGGCGGATAAATATAGGTATTGCGCACCATGTATTCTTTGAGGATGTCATTCTGAATCGTGCCACGCAGTTGGGCGGGCGCGACGCCCTGCTCTTCGGCGGCGACAATATAAAAGGCCAGCACTGGCAACACGGCACCATTCATGGTCATGGAAACCGACATTTTGTCCAGCGGGATGCCATCAAATAGGATCTGCATATCGCGCAGGCTGTCGATCGCCACGCCCGCCATGCCGACATCGCCAGTCACACGCGCATGGTCGGAGTCGTAGCCGCGGTGAGTCGCCAGGTCGAATGCCACCGACAAGCCACGTTGCCCGGCCGCCAGATTGCGTCGGTAAAAGGCGTTGCTGTCTTCGGCAGTGGAATAGCCGGCGTATTGGCGAATGGTCCAGGGGCGCACAGCATACATGCCGGGATACGGTCCGCGCAGATATGGCGGGATGCCAGCGACAAACTTCAAATGCGCCACATCAGCCAGGTCGGCGGCGCTGTACTGCGCCTTGATATCGATGCCTTCTTGCGTGCGCCAGCTGCGGTCGCTTGTGCCAGGCGAGCGGCCGGCGAATGCGGCAGCATAGGCAATCTTTGTGAAATCGGGCGAGTCGGTCATGGATGGCTGGTCTGTTTGGTCGCTGACCACATTGTACCTGCAA
>JAJDZQ010000004.1 GCA_022824565.1 Anaerolineae bacterium
CCTTGTTGACGGTCGGCTGCTGCGCCATCATCATTCTCCTGGCTTGGGTCTGCGCTTCATATCATGCAGGTCGGCGCCAGCCGGCACCATCGGATAAACCATTTCTTCTTTTTCAACGACAAACTCGATCAAGGTCGGTCCGTCTATGCTGCGCGCGAAAGCCACCGCAGCTTCAATTTCGTCTCGCTGGGTCACGCGTCGATTGGGGATGTCGTAGGCATCCGCCAGCTTGCAGAAATCTGGATTGACCATGGGCGTGGCTTGATAGCGCTTTTCAAAGAACAGTTCTTGCCACTGTCGAACCATGCCCAGGAAGTGGTTGTTGATGATGGCGATGTTGACATTGACATTTTCTTGCCGGGCAGTCGCCAGCTCGCACAAAGTCATCTGGAAGCCGCCATCGCCCACAATCGCCCAGATTTCTTCAGCGGGCATCCCAAACTTTGCGCCGATCGCCGCCGGAAACCCGAAGCCCATCGTGCCCAGGCCGCCACTGGTCAGCAGCGTAGATGGGCGCTGGTGTGGATAATATTGCGCCTCCAGCATTTGGTGCTGCCCAACATCGGTGACCGTGATGGCATCGCCGCCCGTGTGCCGCCAGATATCGTTGATGACCTGTGCCGTCAGCAAGACGCCCGGCGTATCGTAATTCAAGATATCGCGCTCGCTCGAGTCTTCCAGCCAGTCGCGAATTTGATGAATCCAGTCATGATGCGACTTGCGCTCGAGCTTGGGGAGCAGCTGATTCAGCACAGTCTTCAAATCGCCAGCGATGCCGACATCGGCACGAACATTTTTGTTGATCTCCGAGCGGTCGATGTCGATGTGAATCTTGCGGGCATTGACCGCATAGGTCTTGAGGTTGCCCGTAACGCGGTCGTCAAAACGCATGCCCAGCGCGATGAGCAAGTCGGCTTCTTGGATAGCCAGGTTGGACGAAGCCTCGCCATGCATGCCCATCATGCCGATGACCAGCGGATGGTCTTCTGGCAAAGCGCCTTTGCCCAGCAAGGTCAGCGCGACCGGGATCTGCGCCCGCTCTGCCAGCTCGCGCACTTCTTGCATCGCGCCCGACATCATGATGCCGTGCCCGGCCAGGATGATGGGCCGTTCCGCCTGGTCAATGAGCCGCAAGGCAGCGTCTATCTCATGGGAAAGGGCCGAGGCTGGCGGATCATAGCCAGGCAAGATGAGGGGACCTTCGGGATAGATGAACTCGGTTAGCGCATTCTGGACATCTTTGGGCACATCGACCAGCACGGGACCGGGCCGGCCAGTTCGCGCGATATGAAAGGCTTCTTTCATCGTATAGGCGAGCTCGTCAACATCGGTAACCAGGTAATTGTGCTTGGTGATAGGCAGGGTGACGCCAGTGACATCGGTCTCTTGAAAAGCGTCCGAGCCAATTGCCGGGATCGGCACTTGCCCGGTAATGGCGACGATGGGCGATGAATCCATCATCGCGGTCGCCAAGCCCGTTACCAGGTTAGTCGCGCCTGGTCCGCTGGTGGCGATGCAGACGCCGACCTCGCCAGTCGCCCGCGCATAGCCATCCGCCATGTGAGAAGCGCCTTGCTCGTGCCGCACCAACACATGATGCAGGCGGTCTTCATACTTGGCCATGGCGTCATAGGTGGGCAAGATCGCGCCACCCGGATAGCCAAACATGACATGCACGCCTTCGCGCAGCAGGCATTCCATAATGATTTCTGAACCCGTGAGCCGCATTATCGCCTCCCGTTTCGGTTCTTTGCTCTGTCCGCAGATGCCACAGGCCGGCTATACATGCGTCAACCAGCCATATTTGTCGGGCGCTTCACCGGCGGTAATCGCGAAGAACTGGCTTTGCACCGCTTTGGTAATGGGTCCGCGTCCGCCACAGCCAATCGCTATGCGATCAACCGACTTGACCGGCGTAACTTCGGCTGCTGTGCCCGTAAAGAAAATCTCTTCCGCCATATACAGCATCTCGCGCGCAACTGGCTGGAAGCGCACCTCTACACCCATATCCGCCAGGATCGTCAAGGCGCTGTCGCGGGTGATGCCCATCAAAATCGATGACCAGGCGCCAGGCGTATACACAACGCCATTCAATACGACGAAGATATTCTCGCCCGCGCCCTCGCTCACATAGCCATTGACATCCAGCGCGATGCCTTCTTGGAAGCCATTGTCGTGCGCTTCCATAGAGACGAATTGGCTGTTGACATAATTGCCGCCCGCCTTCACCAGCGCCATGTGCGTATCGGGAGCCATGCGGCGGAAGCTGCTGATCTGTACATCGACGCCCTGCTCGATTGCTTCAGCGCCCAGATAGCGCCCCCATTCGAATGTGAGGATGACGGTCTCGGTTGTGGTATTGTTGCGCCCTTCCAAGCCCAGCGCCCCAGCTCCGCGAAAAATAATCGGGCGAATGTAGCAAGATTCGTGGCGGTTGCGGCGCACGGTTTCGAGGATGGCGGCATCCAGTGTCTCGGCAGTGTTGGCGTGGTCGATGCGCATGACGCGCGCGCCTTGCATCAACCGTTCGCTATGTTCGCGCAGGCGGAAAACCGCGGGGCCGGCGGGCGTGCTGTAAGCGCGGATGCCTTCAAATACGCTCGAGCCATAATGCAAGGCGTGGGCGCTGACATGCACAGTCGCCTCATCCCATTTCACAAATTCGCCGTTGCGCCAGATCCATTCAGCACTCATGTCTGTTTCTCCGCGGTCAAAGTCCAATAATCAGAAAACGTTTGCTTCACGCTATCGCTAGGCACAAAACAAGCGCTTGCAGCCAGCGCGCCGCAGCCTCCGCCACTCGCCGCTCGCCGGCATTGCCGCTGGTTGTGTCGCTCGCCAGTCATATTCATCAGCCTGCTTCGCCTATGCAAACAAAAAAGCCCCCCGTGGCTTGGGAGGCTGTTGTCTGCTGTTTCGCTGCGCTGTGCCCGCCCAAGCCTTTAGAGTCCACAAATAATCACGAGGACGACAAGAAGGACGAGAATGCGGATGCTGCTTGATCGTTCGCGCATGATTCTCTCTTCCGCGCAGTTGCAGCGCACAGCCTACCCTGTTCCCTGCGCCATGTCAAGGGTTTGCTGGGGCAAATCGACAAAGTTGCTGGCAGTCCTATCGCTGCTGCCCGGCCATTCGCTGCTTGGCCAGGGCGATCTGTTCTATAACCGCGGTGGGCGCGGTGCCACCAAAAGCCTGTCGTTGCGCAACCGACTGCGCAAAGTCGAACACCGCCTCGACATCGGCGGCAAAGAGCGGACTGATGACTTGCAGCTCCGCCAAGGGCAGCGCCGACAACTCCACCGACAGCTCTCCCGCCCGGCGCACAACCGTGCCCACGGCATGATGCGCCTGCCGAAAAGGCAAGCCCTTGCGCACCAGATAATCAGCCAAGTCAGTCGCCAGCAGGTCTTCGGTCAACGCCGCCGCCATCGCCTGCGCATTGATTTGCAAACTGCGTATGGATGCGCTCATCACGGGCAGCAGACGCGTCAGCGCAGCCAGTGAATCGAATAGCGCTTCCTTGTCTTCTTGCAAGTCTTTGTTGTAGCCGCTGGGCAGGCTCTTGAGCGTGGACAAGAAGCCGCTCAGGTTGCCAATCAGCCGCCCGGTCTTGCCGCGCATCAGCTCCATGGGGTCGGCATTGCGCTTCTGGGGCATCAAGCTGGAGCCCGTGCTGTAGCGGTCGTCCAGGCTGATGAACGCGAAAGCCGGATTGGAATAGATGAGCATATCTTCTGCCAGACGACTCAAATGCGTGGCGCACAGGGCGCAGGCATAGAGCAAATCGGCGACAAAATCCCGGTCGCTGACCGCATCCAGGCTGTTCTCACTGGGACGATCGAAGCCCAGCGCATCCGCAAGCGCCTGCCGGTCTATGGCAAGCGGCGTGCCAGCCAGCGCGCCCGCCCCCAATGGGCAGACAGCCAGCCTGCGCCGCGCCGAACCCAGGCGGTCGGCATCGCGCTCCAGCATCCAAAAGTAGCTCAGCAACCAGTGCGCGGCGGTGATTGGCTGCGCCGGCTGCAGATGCGTGTAGCCTGGCATGACACAGTCGATATGCCGCTCTGCCGTGTTCACCAGCGCTGTTTGCAACTGCCGCAGATCGCTTGCAAGCCGGTCAACAGCGCGCATCGACCACAGGCGGAAGTCGGTCGCGACCTGGTCATTGCGGCTGCGCCCGGTGTGCAGCTTGCCACCGACAGCGCCGACCAGCTCAATCAAACGTCGTTCGACAGCGGTATGGATATCTTCATCGGCGGGCATCAGCGCAAAGCTGTCGTTGTCGAACTCGGCAAGCACCTGCTGCAGCCCGGCGACGATCGCCTGCATTTCGTCAGCCGCAAGCACGTCGGCTGCTGCCAGCGCCCGCGCATAGGCAATGCTGCCGGCGATGTCTTCGGCATACAGCGCGCGGTCAAAGCCGATGCTGTCGTTCAGCCGCCGCAGGTCTTCGTCGCTGGGCTCGCTGAAGCGCCCGCCCCACAGACTCATCGCTGCCAGCCCCTAATCGCGTTTGAAGCGGCTGTAATCGGGGCGGCGATAATCTGTCGTGGCGCCACCTTCCACCTCCAGCATAGCCTCGACCTTGATAGGCAAACCGAAAAGTTGAATGAAGCCATGGGCGTCTTGCTGATTGTAGACATCTTCTTCGCCAAACGAAGCATAATCTTCGCGGTACAGGCTGTAGGGGCTTTGTCGTCCCGCCACGATGATATTGCCTTTGTAGAGCTTTAGCCGCACAGTGCCTGTGACAGTCGCTTGTGTCACCGCCACAAAGCCATCCAGCGCCTCGCGCAAGGTGCTGTACCACATGCCGTTATAGACGAGTTCGGCATACTTGGGGGCGATGATGTCTTTGTATTGCATGGTGTGTTTGTCCAGGCAGATGCTTTCTAGCAGTTGATGCGCGCGGTGGATGATGGTGCCAGCCGGCGTCTCGTACACGCCGCGGCTCTTCATGCCCACCAGCCGATTCTCCACCAGGTCGATGCGCCCGATCGCGTGTTCGCCACCCAGCTTGTTCAAAGACTGAAAGAGCTCGACCGCGCCCATGGGTTTTCCATCCAGGCTGACAGGCCTGCCTTGCTCAAAGCCGATTTCGACATAAACCGCCTCGTCCGGCGCAGATTGCGGATCGCGCGTTAGTTGAAACATGCGCGCTTCGGGTTCATTCCAGGGGTTTTCGAGCATGCCACCTTCGTGCGAAAGATGGAAGATATTGCGGTCGCGGCTATAGATGTCTTTTTCGGTGTGCGAGACTGGCACGCGGAATTCTTCTGCATAAGCCAGCGCGTCTTCGCGACTGCGGATATCCCACTCGCGCCAGGGTGCGATCGTCTTCAGCTTGGGGTTCAGCGCCATGGTAGAAACTTCAAACCGCACCTGGTCGTTGCCTTTGCCCGTGCAGCCATGCGCGACCGCATCGGCTTTTTCCAGCTCGGCGATTTCTACCATGTGTTTGGCGATCAGCGGCCGCGCAAATGATGTGCCCAGCAGGTATTCGCGTTCATAGACTGCGCCGGCGCGCAGGGTCGGAAAGACGAATTCGGTCAGAAATTCGTCGCGCAGATCGCGGATGTAGAGCTTTGACGCGCCCGAAGCCAGCGCCTTGTCTTCCAGGCCGTCCAGTTCTTCTTCTTGCCCCAGGTCGGCGCAAAAGCAGATCACTTCGCAGCCATAGTTGTTCTTCAGCCAGGGCACGATCACCGAAGTATCCAGCCCGCCGCTGTATGCCAGAACCACTTTGTTCACACCAGACACCGCCATCGTCACGCTCCGCCACGCTGTATTTTTTCAACAAGCGGCGAGTCTAGCGGATATTGCGCGACAAATACAGGGGCGAGGGCTGGGCAGGCGGGGCAATCGCGTTAAATTGCCTATTTTCCACAGAGACACAGAGGCACAGAGTTTGCTTTGCTAAGGCAAAACAAGTGGAATCCTGCTGGTAATGTTGGCGAGCTGCCAGCCACCCAAAGTGAATTTGAACGTTTTTCTCTGTGTCTCTGTGCCTGTGTGGCAAGTATTTGGTTAATTTTGGTCGCTTGCATTTCGCGCCGAGCGCCGCTATCTTACTGCCAATGCGCCAGCCGCACGCGAGGACAAAAGACATGTCGACAGTCGATGATCTCAAGCGCAAACGGGACGTCAAAGCGCGCCCGCACCTGGAACAATACGCGCCCGTCTGGATCTTGCAAGAAGACCTCTTCGCCGAAGACGAGTCTATCCAGTTCCATGTGCTCTTCCAGCACAATCTGCATGGCTGGGTGAACCGGCGCTATCGCTATGATGGCTTCAACGACACGCTTTATCACAAGGGGCAGACACTGGTGGCAGAAGACGCTGCGCTGCAGCACATGCTGGAAAACCCGTATATCGCGGCGCGCGTGGCCGATATCCCCAATGCCTATGGCGGCTAGGGTTGTTTGCGGCTCTGCCCCGCGACCTGTTCAAAGACGTTCAGCAGACGCCGGGCGATGCGCGTCCAGGCATAATCCTGCGCGATGCGGGCAGCGCTTTCGCCCATCAATTCGGCGCGCGCAGAATCGCTCAGCAACTCGATGATGCAATCGGCCAACGAGACCGGTTCGCGAGTCGGGATGTGATACCCCGTTTCCTGGTCGCGCACCAGGAATTGCAAGCCACCCACCTGCGATGCGATGACCGGCGTGCCCGATGACATGGCTTCCAGCGCCACCATGCCAAAGGACTCATAATCCGATGGCATAATCACGGCGGTGGCTGCGCGGTAATATCGTGGCAACTGTGCCTGTTCTTTGGCGCCGACAAAACTCACCAGTCTGTCGATGCCGAGCTTGACGCTGAGGGCTTGCAGGCGAATCATCTCGCGGTTAGAGCGGTCGCGCAGGTCGCCGCCGACGATCATGAAATGCAAGCGGCGCAGCAGATCGGGCGCGCGCTCTCGCAAGGCATGCAGGGCTTCGAGAATCGTATCGACTGCCTTGAGCGGCTCGATGCGGCCCACGAATAGCAGCAGCTCGGCTTCTGGCTGCAGGCGCAAGGCAGCGCGCGCGGCCGAACGCGAATCGCCCTGCTGGAATCGGCCAGGGTCTACGCCAGGCGGGATCACAATGATTTGCCGGCGAGATGCCCGATACAACCAACGCAACTGGGCTTGTTCAGCGGGCGTCGCCGCGATGATACGATCGGCTGCCTGCTGTACCTGGATCTCGGTGAACACGCGCTGGTCGGGCTGGGTCAGGGCATTTTCTGTGATGCGCTGCTTCATCAAGCCCAATGTGTGATACATGTGCACAAAGCGTATGCCCCAGGTTTCTTTCAGCTTGGCAGCCACCCAGCCGCTGAGCCAATAGTGGCTGTAGATGATGTCATAGCGCAGGTTGTGCAGGGTGACGAAGGCGATTAGGCTGGCAGTGAATTCTGACAGATGCGGATAATGTTCTTCGGGCGCAAGTGGCTGGACAGGCCCCGCTTTCAAGTAGACGACGCGCGCATTTTCACCCAGCGCAGGGTCAATCTCCGCTTCAATTGCAGTGCTGCGGCGCGTGAATATGTCGACTTTGACGCCCAGCCGCCCCAGTTCGCGCGCCAACTCGCTGATATACACATTCATGCCGCCGGTCTTCGCACCACCCATAGGCGCCAGCGGGCTGGTGTGCACGCTGATGAAGGCGATGCGCTCGAGCGGCACGGTTCCGCCTATTCCGCGCGGATGTTCATCACGGCGGTATCGCGCCCGCCCATGCGATACTTGTATGCCTCGTCTCCGCGCAGAAAGTCATAATACTGATACCCTTGCTCGATGGCATGGCGGATGTTGTAAGCCAGCAAAACGATGCCCGGGCTGAGGTTTCCATACGGTTGATGGGCGTGGCCAGAGTTGTAGACCATGACGCGGTCGCCATATAAGAAGTTGATGTAACTGGCCGCGGGGGCTTCATCCACAGTCAAGAAGTTCAACTGCAGCCAGCCGCGCTCTTGCATCAGCGGCACGATAGCGCGGAAGAAACGTTGGTTGCCCGCGTCCTCCAAGAACCGTTCTTTTTCCGGGTCGCTGGCCGCCATCAAACGCACAAATGTGTCGAGCTCGCCCGACAGATCATGCTGCCCGTTGACGATATACCAGTCGACATCGTGTTCGCTGCCTTGGATGCGGCGGATTTTGCGGCGGACTTCATGCCGTTGCTTCTTGTCCAGAGACGCCAGATAACTGCGCCAATCGCCCGGCAGGCTGATAACCGGGCAGACTTCTTGCTGCTCGACTTCGACATGAAAACCACGTTCCGCCAGCAGCCCGGGCAGAATCTGTCGAGTCGGCGAGTTGTCGGGGATATTGCAAAGGTCGAGCAGACCGATGCTGGCGCGCTGGTCTTGCAGATAATCGGCAAAAGCCGCCAGCGCCGCATGCAGATGGTCACGGTCAACGATGAAATCCAAATAATCGGTCACATCAACGCAGCCGATGATTTGCGTCGATTTTCCCCGCGCCGATTCTGTAATGAAGAGCGGCGCAATGCCCACGAGCTGGTTCTGGTTGTGGCAAGCCAGAATTCGCAATTCGCCCGGCTGGTAGGCCTGCCACCAGGTCTTCTGCCACTCCCAGGTGTAAAAGACACAGTCGACCGGCGCGCGCCCCAGCAGCGCATTCCAGTCATCGACAAGCTCGTCAAAAGCCGCGGCATCCTTGTACACGGTGATCTCCACGGCGGCTCCTTTCGCTGGCTTGGCTCACACCTTGTTTGACACAACAGCGAGCTTGTGTCTTACATGCGGTTTTCTGCGGACAAGTCAAAAAAAACCAAGGCATTCAGCGTAACCGACCCTGCGCCAGCCTGCCTAGCGCGCCTTGGGTGTGGTTTCTGCGCTGCCCCATTCTCTCCATGAGCCATCATAAATGCGCAGATTTTTCGCGCCGACCAGCTCCATCGCCAGCATGCCATAGGTCGCCGAGACGCCAGAATTGCAATACAGCACAGTGTCTGCAGCCCCCAGGTCGATGCCGTGCTCGCTGAAGACGCGGCGCAGCTCATCTGCAGATTTCAAGGTCATGCCCTCTGCGAGCATGGTCGATCGCGGCAAATTGATGGCGGTCGGGATGTGCCCGCCCTGCTTTGCGCGAGAAGCTGCGCCGCTGAATTCGGCCGGCGAGCGCACATCAATCAATTGTAGGCCGCCTGCTGCCAGGTTCTGCAGAATGTCCTCGGCTGTGGCTATTAGCTTGGGGACAGGTCGCGCTTGAAAATCGCCACGCGGGTATCGCGAAATCGCGTCGCTGGTGGGCTTTCCCTCGCTCTGCCATTTCGTCCAGCCGCCATCCAGTATCTGGACAGGCTCGTGCCCATAAAAACGCAGCGCCCAACGCAGGCGCGTCGCGAACATGCCGCCGGCATCATCAGCGACCACCACGCGCGTATGACCGCCGATGCCCAGCGACTGCATCAATGCCGAAAAGCGCGCCGGCGCTGCGATGTCGTTGGATGGCGAGCCGGGCTCTACGATATCGACCTGCCAATCAACATACACCGCGCCCGGGATATGCGCGGCTTCATAACCGGCGCGGTCGGAGAGATAGTGCGGCGGCGGCTGGGACGGCGGCAGCACCTTGCCACGGATCTCGATGATGCGCAGGTCGGTATCATTCAGATGTTCATGCAGCCAGTCGGTCTGTACCAGAGGGGAAGTCATGTGCCTGCTCCTTCGCAGATTACGCTGATGATGGCACCTATTTTAGCGATTTTTGGCGCGGACTGCGATTGCCCTGCGCGGACGCGCATCTGCAAGAACTCCGCTGTTTGCAGTATATTGCAGTATAATCGTGCAGGATTGCCTGCGAGGGGCTGATGAAAAAGCGAATTCGTGGCTTGAAGCGCGCTGTCATGCAGCTGGACTTCGACCTGTACCGCGTCAAGGTGCCGATACCCGGCCAGCCCGGCTCGTATCTCAGTGTCATCGACTTGCAGCCACAGGGCGTGCAAAAGACCATCGTCTTCCAGCATGGTTTCGCGGGCGTGGCGGAATCGTGGGAATATCAGTTGACGCATTTCGCCAGCCAGTATCGCGTCATTGCGCCCGAATTGCGCGGACATGGCCAAAGCGACGCGCCACACAGCGACTATTCCATGTCCGAGCTGGTGGGGGACTTGCACGAAGTCGTCAACGTTCTGGATGTGCCGGGACAATTCGTGCTGGTCGGACATTCCTTTGGCGGCTCGGTCTGTATTGAATATGCGCTTGCCCACCCAGAGCGCGTCTCCAAGCTGGTGCTGGTGGCGACGGCCGGCGAGTATCCCCTGCCACGCGCGGTGTCGGCGCTGTTCCGCATCCCCATTTCTGTGGCATTGCCATTCTGGCGCTACCGACGCCGCTGGGATGCCGAATACCATGCCTTACAGTCGATGTATCACAATGCGCTGGTTGGTTGGAAAGCCTGGCCTCTGCTGCCCCGGCTCGACTGCGAAACCTTCGTCATCACGGGCGAACGCGACAATTACTTCCCGCGCTATGTATACGATGATGTCGCCAGGTTGATCTCGGGCGCAGAAGTCCTGGATATCGGATATTCCAAGCACAAAGTCCAACTCGAGCGGCACGAAGCGGTCAATCGGGAGATCAAACGTTTTATCGAGGCTTCTCGAAGAAGCAGTTGGCGGGCGCTTTCTGCAAATGACCGGCTGGCGCGTGGACGACCCTGGCTGGCTCACTATGACAAGGATATCCCACACAGCATCCCTGTCCCGCAGCGGCCACTTTTTCGCTTCCTAGAAAGCGCCGCCGACTGGCTGCCCCGGCAAACGGCGACTGTCTTCTATGGCAAGACCTTGAGCTATCGCGAGTTGGAGGCGCGGACGAATCGATTCGCGCGTGGCTTGCAAGCGCTGGGCGTGAAACGTGGCGATCGCGTACAGATTGTCTTGCCAAATACGCCGCAGTTCATCATCGCCTATTACGCCGTACTCAAGCTGGGCGCCGTGGTCGTCTTGTCCAACCCAGAAGCCAATGCCCAACAAATCGTCAGCCATGCGCGAGAAACCGAAGCCAAAGTGCTGATTACACTCAGCGCCTTCAGCCAACTGGCGCACCTGCTGCAAAGCGAATCGGCAGAAAAGACTTTGATATTCACCGGCATCGGCAAGCATGTGACCACTGGCCGCCCAGCCGCGTTTGGACGACATCGGCACCCGACCAACGCAGACGAAGAACTGGCGCGCGAGATCGGCACTTTTATGTCTGCGGTCATGGCCGACCACGACAGCGCGCCTTTGGGCATTGATGTCGCGCCCGGGGATTTGGCCGTCATCTCTTACACCAGTGGCACGACTGGCTCGCCGCGCGGCGTCTGTTTGACTCATCACAACCTGGTGGCGAATGCCTTGCAAACCCGCCATTGGGTGCCAGAAATCAAATATGGCGAAGAAGTGGTGTTGGCCGTGGTGCCATTCGAACATAGTTATGGCATGACAGCCGCCATGAACCTGCCCATTTTCATCGCCGCCAAGATTGTGATCTTGTCTGTCTTCGAGCTGCGGCAGGTGCTGGAGCAGATCCGCCGCTACAAGCCGACTATCTTCCCGGGCGTGCCAGCCATGTTCACGGCGTTGAACCAGGCGAAAAATGTGCGCAGCTTTGGCTTGGCATCCATCAAAGCCTGCATCAGTGGCGCGGCCCCTTTGCCTATCGAAGTCCAAGAGGCTTTTGAAAAACTGACGCGCGGCCGACTCGTCGAAGGCTATGGCTTGACAGAAGCCAGCCCAGTCACCCATTCCAACCCGCTCAACGGCCAGCGCAAGGTCGGCTCGATCGGCATCCCGCTGCCCAACACCGATGCCAAAATTGTCGACCAAGCCAGCGGCAAAGACCTGCCCAGCGGGCACATCGGCGAATTGACAGTCCGCGGACCGCAGGTGATGCAGGGCTATTGGCGGGCGGACGAATCTAAAGAATCGGTCCTTCGCGATGGCTGGCTGTATACTGGCGATGTCGCGGTGATGGACGATGAAGGCTACTTCAAAATCATCAGCCGCAAGCGCGATACGATCTTCACGGGCGATTACAGCGTCTACCCGCGCGATGTCGAAGAAGTGCTCTATGAACACAGCAAAGTGCTGGAAGCAGCGGTGATCGGCGTAGAAAGCGCGACAGACGGGCAGCGAGTCAAAGCATTTGTCGTGCCGCGCCCCGATGCCCGCTTGACAAAAAATGAGCTGTTGGAATTGTGCAAGCGCCGCCTGGTCGAGCATGCCATACCGGGTGAGATCGAGTTTCGCCAAGCGCTGCCGCGGTCGTTTATCGGCAAAGTGCTGCGCCGCGTCTTGCACGAAGAAGAACGCATCCGTCAGAAAGAGAACTGACCGAGTCCACCCCAGATGGCAAAGCTGGCGCTCTTCCCGCTCAAAACCGTGCTCTTCCCGGGCATGCAGGTCCGCTTGCATATTTTTGAAGACCGCTACAAGCTCATGATTAATCGCTGCATCGAGACGGGCGAGGCTTTTGGCATAGTGCTCATCCGCAAGGGCAGCGATGCGCTGGGACAGCTGGCAGAGCCATTCATGGTCGGCTGCACAGCCAAGATCAGCGAGGTGCAGCGTTTGCCCATGCAGCGGATCAACATCGTCACAGTCGGGCAGCGCCGCTTCCGCATCCGCGAGTTGAATTACAGCGAGCCCTATCTGGTCGGCGAGGTCGAGTACTTTATGCCAGCCGATGACGATCCGCCGCGCGTCAGACAATGCGGCCGCATCCTGCGTCCCATGCTCGTGCATTATCTGGATGCTTTGCACGCCGACAACAACAGCCGGTTCGATGCCGAGCAGCTGCCCGATTCGCCGCGGGCTGTCGCGCAGATCGCCTCGATATTGCTGCACAGCGACAATTATCAGAAGCAGCGACTGTTGGAGATGGACAGCTTGAGCAAATTGCTGGAAATGTTGATAGAGATCTATCGTGTAGAGACGATGCTGCTGGATATTCGCTTGTCGCCGCCCGGCAAGTACTTTGATATCGGTCCCTTCTCCAGCAATTGAAGCGAAGGACCGGCTTGGGAGTCTAGTTGATGAGAAATGCTGTGATCATCGCGATGCGAGCATTGGTTATCGCGCTCTTCACCTTGCTTCTGTTGGAACTCGTCTTGCAGCTTGCCTTCCCGCATTTGCCGAAAGTTCTCATTGAACATATGCCACAATATCAGGAACGAATCGGCTATGATCTGGACACCGAGCACGGGGCGCGCCAACTGCCCGCTTCGCAGCCTGTAGAATACTTCGTGACTCCGCAGGGCGGCGACCTGTACAACTACCCCGGGGCTTGTGTTTCACAGGCAGACATCCAGCATTTTGAGCCCTACCACGTGTCCTTCAAGCGAGACGCTCACGGATTTCGCAACGAAGAGCCCTGGCCCGACGCTGTCGAGCTGGTCGTGCTGGGCGACTCGTTCACCGCCGCCGAGACCATTCAACGACCATTCTGGAAAGACATCTCGGATTCCATGCTGGTACTGTCTTTGCCAGGCAGCGGCACGCTCGAACAGCAGCTACTATTTGAAGCCTTTGCTGTGCCGCGCCAGCCAGAAAAGACCGTGCTCGCCTACTTTGCGGGCAACGACTTATCAGACAACGGCTACATCCCGTGGATGGAATCCATAGGCTTGACCTGGCACGACATCCCCCATTTGTACAAACACGCGCACGATTATTCGGTCGTGTTTCGGCTCTTCCAATACTTGGCAGAAACCGCGCTGAAGACAATCCGAAGAGCCTGTCACTATCCGCTCATTGCACATACCGAGCCACAAACTCCTGTGATTTTCTACAGATACTTCCTCCCCCAGCTGCGCCTAAATGAGTATCACATTCTGGATACCCATCTGATGCAGCATACCAAGACGAGCATCAGCGAGCTAGCGACCGCCATGCAAGCCGCCGGCGGAGAACTGATATTTATGTATATTCCGACCAAAATAGAAATCTATTGGGACTATCTGGATGACGAAAGCAAGGCAAAGTATATCGCCATAGAGTCGAATGAATATGGTATGGGCGGTCTGAAGTATTTGGAGCCAAACCTGCATGTTCAACGGCAAGTCATGCGCGAGTTCGCCGAAGAGCTAGGCATCTCATTTTTGGATCTGACCACGCCGCTGAGAGACGCTGTCCAGGCCGGCATCTCGCCCTATTTCGTCGCCGACACCCACTGGAACCAACAGGGACACGATATAGCCCGAATCGCCTTGCGTGACTATCTGAATGGCACTACCCTAGAGCCATCATCGTAAGCCGAGCGCTCGCTGTTTTTCGCATGGCTGGGCGGGTATTGGATCAGTGTATTGAAGACAATATGGGCTATCGCCTGGCGGCGGTTTAGCGAAAACTCTGCCATTGTCGCCGACTTGAACGGGCGGTTTATCGCCACGCTATTCTATTGCACGATCCTCGTGCCCTTTGGCTTGTTGTCGGCGCTTTTCATGGACCCGCTGCGCATCAAAAACAAGCCTGCGCTTTGGCTGCAGCGCGAGCCAGTGCCCGCCGATATTGACTCGGCGCGGCAGCAGGGCTAGCCATGTACATCCTCGGCATCTCGGCCTTTTATCACGATTCGGCGGCCGCCCTGCTCAAAGATGGCGCATTGGTGGCCGCAGCGATGGAAGAGCGCTTTTCGCGCATAAAGCACGACAGTGGCTTTCCTCGGCTGGCTGCGCAATTTTGCCTTGAGCAAGCCGGCATCAGCCCGACCGACCTCGACTATGTCGTATTTTATGAAAAACCGCTGCTGAAGTTCGAGCGCATCTTGCAAACTTCGCTGAACGGCTTCCCGCGCTCGCTGGGGTTTTGGCGAGAATCCATGCTGACCTGGCTGGGGGACAAGCTGTGGGTGCGCAGTCATGTGGCGCGTGGCATCGGCGTGCCCTACAGCAAGGTGCTCTTTTGCGATCATCACATGAGCCACGCGGCCAGCGCCTACTTCGCCTGCCCGTTCAAAGACGCGGCCATCCTGACTGTGGACGGAGTCGGCGAATGGACGACGACTACATTGGGCACGGGCAAGAGCAGCCTCGGCGATGAAGATGTTGCGCCGGCTTCCATAGAGCTCTTCGAAGAACAGCGCTTCCCGCATTCACTGGGCTTGCTGTATTCAACATTCACCGCCTGGCTGGGCTTCCGAGTCAACAATGGCGAATACAAGGTGATGGGCATGAGCCCATATGGCGAGCCGCGCTACCTTGACAAGCTCGCCAAGCTGGCCCAGGTCGACCCGTCCAGCGGCGCATTCCAACTGAATATGGATTATTTCGACTTTCATCGCTCGGCGAATCGCAGCTATAGCCGCAAGTTCCTGGAGCTCTTTGGCGACCAGCGCGATGCCGAAGCCGACTTCTTCACTGCGCGCACCAACCCAGAACGCCGCTCTGAGCGCGCGACCATGCAATCCAATCAATATTATGCCGATGTCGCCGCCAGCATCCAGCGCTTCACAGAAGACACGCTCATCCAGACCGCGACCTACCTGCAGAAAAAAACGGGCCTGGACAAGCTGGTCATGGCGGGCGGGGTGGCGCTGAATACCAAAGCCAATTGGCGAATTCTCAACGAGACGCCTTTCAAGGAGTTATGGATTCAACCGGCGGCTGGCGATGATGGCGGCGCTTTGGGGGCGGCGCTTTGGGCTTGGCATGTGCTGCTGGGCAAGCCGCGAAAATGGGTGCAGGCGCACGCCTATTATGGGCGCAGCTACAGCGATGGTGAGTGCCGCGCCTTCCTGGATGAAGCGCAGTTGCCCTACGAGAGCTACACAGACGAATCCAAACTCACCGAGCGCATTGTCGACGCGCTGACGCAGCAGCAAGTCATTGGCTTTCATCAAGGCCGTTTTGAATGGGGACCGCGCGCGCTGGGCAACCGCAGTATTTTGGCCGATCCACGCGGGGCGGACATGAAAGAAATCGTCAATACCAAGATCAAATTCCGCGAGCCTTTCCGCCCCTTTGCGCCGGTCGTCTTGCGAGAACGCGCCCGGGAATATTTTGATTATCCCCAGGTGGCCGAGCACGACTCGCCGCGTTATATGCTGATGGTCGCGCCTATCAAAGATGACAAGCAGGACGAAATTCATGCCGTGAATCACGAAGGCACCGGCCGCTTGCAATCCATCGACCGGCCTACCAACGCCCGATATTACGATATCGTCAAGACATTTGGCGAGGCAACCGGCGTGCCAATTGTGTTGAATACTTCGTTCAATCTGCGTGGCGAGCCCATCGTCAACACCCCGCGCGAAGCCTACAATACCTTCCGCAACAGCGATATCGACATGTTGGTGCTGGGCTCGCATATCGTGCGCAAACCCATCTAACCTTGCAAGCATCCAGAAGGAGCATTCATGGCGACAGAATCCAAGCGGACTGACGATTCGCCCAGCGCAAGGCAAGATTTCTTCATGCGCCTCGGCATCCTGGGCGAGTTGCTGGCCTTCTTGTGGAGGCGCAAGCTCTATTGGATGCTGCCGATGGTCATCGTGCTGGTGGTATTCGCCCTGCTGATCGTGGCTGGCTCTTCGACACCGGCCGGCGCCTTCATCTACACACTCTTTTAGGCGCGGCTGATGATGGTGGAAGCGGAAAAAGCGATCGCGTTGGCTGCGCTGGTCTTGATTGTGCTGCGGCTGGGCTGGCTGGTGCACGCCCGGTCGGCCAGCCGTCAGCCTATCCATGGCGGCTTGCTCTCGTTGACTTTCAATTACCTGTCCAGCGCTTGCTTCGTGGCGATTTTGCCCACCGTGCTGATGACTGTGCTGGTCTTGCATCCCGCGCCGCTTCAGTTGGCTGGCATCGTCTGGAGCCCGCTGCTGCTGGCGATCGTATCGCTGGGGCTGGGCAGCCTGCTCTTCGCGATCCTGCATGCCCTGGCAGAACGCGCGCCCCTGCAACGGGCCGAAGCAGCATCGGCGGCCAGCGAATCGCGTGGCTGGACGGAGAATGACGCGCGAACCTCGGGCTTGTAAGCGCGCCTAGATATCGAGGTTGCGCACTTGCCTGGCGTGCGTCTGGATGAAGCGGCGGCGCGGCGGCACATCCCAACCCATCAATGTGGCGAAGGTCTTGTCGGCTTCGGCTGTGTCTTCGATGCGCACTTGCAGCAAGGTGCGCTTTTCAGGATCCATCGTCGTCTCCCACAGCTGGTCGGGGTTCATCTCGCCCAAGCCCTTGTACCGTTGCACGGTGACCTTGTCGGGGTTCTTGTGGCGTCCCAGCGACTGTCGCAGCAGTTCGTCATCGGCGATGCCCGCGCGGGGATAGATATATTGCCGTTTTTTGCCGTTCTTCAGTTGGAAGATCGGCGGCTGGGCAATATACAAATGCCCCTGCTCGACAATCTGTGGCATGTGTCGGAAGAAGAATGTCAGCAGCAGGGTGCGGATATGGCTGCCATCAACATCGGCGTCAGTCATGATAATCACGCGCCCATAGCGCAGTCGGTCCATGGTCAGGTCGTCGTGGAAGCCCGCGCCCAGCGCCGAGATCAGCGCCTTGATTTCGTTGTTGTCCAAGATTTTGTCGATGCGCGCGCGCTCTGTGTTGAGGATTTTGCCGCGCAAGGGCAAGATAGCCTGGAAGTGACGGTCGCGGCCCTGTTTGGCGCTGCCGCCGGCCGAATCGCCCTCGACGATGTAAATCTCCGCATTTTCGCCGCGCTGCGAGCAATCTGCCAATTTGCCCGGCAAGGTGCTGCTTTCCAACAGGCTGGGACCGCTGCGCACCAGGTCGCGGGCTTTGCGAGCGGCTTCGCGGGCGCGTTTGCTGGTCATGCACTTGTCGATGATGCGCCGCGCTTCTCGCGGGTTCAATTCCAGAAATTCGTTAAAAGCCTCGGTAACCACTTGAGAAACCGCGCCCATCACCTCTGGATTGAGTTGCTTGACCTTGGTTTGGCTTTCAAATTGCGGGTCGGGGTGCTTGACACTGACCACAGCGGTCAGCCCTTCCAATGTATCTGTGCCCGAGAAATTGCTGTCGCGTTCTTTTAACAGGCCGTTTTTCTTGGCATAGCGGTTGATGACGCCGGTGATCGCCGAGCGCATGCCCGTGATATGCGTCCCGCCATCGGGCGTGTTGATGGTGTTGGTGAATGCCAGCTCGGTCGTCGTGGCGACATCGGCGTATTGCAGCGCGACTTCCACGCCAATCATGAAAGCCTCGCCTTGTTTATCGGTGTGCTCGACCTCGCGGTCAATATGGATGATGCTGTGGATGGTCTTGCGGCTGCGGTTTAGGTAGCGCGCAAAAGAGCGCAGCCCGCCATCAAAATAAAAGGTCATTTCACGCGGGATGGGCATGACCCGTTCGTCGCGCAGCTTGATTGTGACGCGACGCGTGACAAAAGCCATCTCACGAAAGCGCGTCATCAATGTGCCAAAGCTGAATTCGTTCTCGTCCATAACGGAGAAATCGGGCGTGAAGCGGATTAATGTGCCCGTTTCTTCGCCTGGTATGAGTTTGCGCCCTTTTTTAACGGAACCAACCGGCAAACCAGCGCGGTAAGATTGCGTCCACACATGCCCATCGCGGAAGATGGTCGCGGTCAGCTCTGCCGAAAGCGCGTTGACTGCCGACACGCCAACGCCATGCAAGCCGCCGCTGACTTTGTAGACATCACTGTCAAACTTGCCGCCCGAGCCAACCTCGGTCATGACAACTTCCAGCGCCGAGACGCCGCTCTCGTGCAAGTCGACCGGGATACCGACGCCATTATCGCGAATGGATGCCGACCCATCTGCATGCAGGGTCACTTCAACGCGGTCACAACGTCCGGCCAGCGCCTCGTCTATGGAGTTGTCGACCACTTCATAGATGAGGTGATGCAAGGCGCGCGAATCGGTGCCGCCGACATACATGCCCGGGCGCAAACGAATGTGCTCGCGCGGAGGCAATTTGACGATATGACTTGCGTTGTAATCCTGCTCCTGCTGTGTTGCCAAGTCCCTGTCCATAAGCGGCGCTTTCGTCGGTGGATTCACGCATAACAAAGGGCAAATCCTGCCCCGTTGTGTGCTGTGATGCTATGCTGTAATTGTAGCACAGGCGCGGGATTCGGGCAATCGTCACTAGCTGCGATCAATGGCTCGCGGGCTATTGACAGCCGTTGCGGGCAATCCTAGAATCGGCGCTGCTGCCTCTGTAGCTCAGCGGACAGAGCACCGGTCTTCTAAACCGATGGTCGCAGGTTCGAGTCCTGCCAGGGGCGCCTTATTCCGCCGCGGCTTCCATCTGCGCCAGTTCGCGCCGCAAGGTCTTGCCGATGGCTGTCTTGGGCAATTCGTCAATGAAGGCGATGCGTCGCGGGATTTCGTAGGGAGCGAGTTTGTCGCCCAGGTATTCGATGACCTGCTCGGTTGTCAGCTGCGCGCCGGGTTTGCGCACGATCCAGGCTTTCAGCGCTTCTTGCCCAGCCCGTTCGGGATGCGGGATGGCGGCCACACCGACCTCCAGCACAGCCTCGTGCGCCGAAATTGCGTTTTCGATTGTGGTTGGATACACATTGAAGCCGCCGATGAGCGCCATGTCTTTTTTCCGGTCGACGATATAAAAGTAACCGTCTTCGTCCATGCGCGCGATATCGCCGGTATACAGCCAGCGCTTGCCATCGCGCTCGCGCAGCACAGTCTGCGTCTCTTCCAGCATGCCATGATAACCGACCATGACATTGGGTCCCGCCATCACCAGCTCGCCGATTTCGCCAACGGGCACATCCTTTTCATCGTCTTCCAGGCTGACGATGCGCATATCCATCTCGGGCAGCGGCAAGCCGATTGAAGCCGGGCGGTTGTCGCGGAAGATGGGGTTCACATGGGTGGCGGTTGGCGCTTCGCTCATGCCAAAGCCCTCGCGCAGGGTCGCCCCAGACAGCCGCTCGAATTCGGTCTTGGTCGATTCTGGCAAGGGGGCAGAGCCACTGATGCACAGGGTGAGCGAGCTGAGGTCAATCTCGCCAGCTTGCACGCGGGGATGGTTGTTGATGGCGTTGTAAAGCGCAGGCACGCCGGGGAAGAGCGTGGTGCCAAACGTTTCAATATTGCCCAGCACATCGTCAATATCGCGCGGGTTGGGCACGAGCACGATTTTGCTGCCGCGGTAAACGCTGGTGCTGACCACGATGACCAAGCCATAGACATGAAAGAAAGGGATCGCGCCCAAGGAGATCTCATCTTCGGGTGGCAGATCGAGCAGGTCGAGTATGCCTTCGGTCATCAGCATGTTGGCAACCAAACCGCGATGCCGCGACATGGCGGCTTTTGCCACGCCGGTGGTTCCACCTGTGTACTGGAAGATTGCCAGATCGTCGGCGCTGACTGTCACATTGGGCTGCTGGCTATCGTACTTTGCCAGCACAGCCTGGAACCAGTGATCGCCCTCCGCGAGCTGCGCGACAAAGTGGCCGTCTTTCTTTTCACGGGCGATGGTGAAGAGCAGCTTGGCGAGCGCCGGCAAGTATTCTTTGATGTTGGCAACGATGATCGTTTTGACTTTGGTGCGCGGCTGGATTGCTTTGACGAGGTCATAAAACAGCGACATGGCCAGCACAAATTCGGCATCGCAATCGTTGATTTGCTGCGCCATTTTCTCGGCTGGATAGGTCGGGTTGGTGGCTGCCACGACACCGCCAGCTTTCAAAATGGCATAGAAGCTGATGACAAAAGCGACCGAATTGGGCATAACGATGGCGACGCGATCGCTCTTCTTCAGCCCCATATCCAGCAGCGCCGCCGCCAACGCGTCCGACGCGCGATCGAGCTCTTCATAAGTGACAGATTTGCTGATGCGCCCGAGCAGCGGCAGGTTGGCTGGCGTTATCAGCGCGGTATGATGCGGGATGCGCGACCGTGTATTCTTGAGCAACTGGTGCAGCGGGATATCGGGCACATCCAAAGAAGTCGGCATGCCGATATCATAACTTTGCTGCCAGGGTCTTTCGGCATAATGTACCATTTTGCAGCGCTCCCCACAGTCGCCAGTCCCATAATTCACCATCAGCATAACACAACTTGTGGCCGCTGGCGCATCATTCGCGCAGCCAGGCTTGCCATGCAGACGGAATGCGGGTGATTGCCCCCGCCCGATTCAGGCAGAGCAGATTCAAGCTGGCGCTGAAAAAGCAGTCGTTCGATTCGCTGTCGACCACTTCGCAGGCGAATGTCAGCTGCCGCGATTTGATTTGGGCAAGCCAAACGCGCACCGTCACGCGCTGATCATAGCGGGCGGCTCTGCGATACCTTGCGCGCAGGTCGCTGGCGACCAGAAAATATCCCGACCGTTCGATCTCCGCATAGCTCCAGCCCTGCTCGCGGATGAAGGCGCTGCGGCCTTCTTCAAACCAGACCAGATAGACAGCGTGATGCACGAAGCCCATGGCATCCGTTTCGGCATAACGCACATGAAAGCTGGTCTCGCTCGTGTGGGGTGCGGCTTTGGTCATTGGCAGCTCGCGCCGGGCAGGCTGGGCAGGCATTAGACGGAGTCTACTGTGAGTCGGACGGCGCATACAAGCATTGAAATCGCCGGCTTCTGTGCGACACTTGCGCCAAGCCAACTGGAATGAGGTTCATCATGATTGCCAAGTTACGAGCCGCGTTTGTGCTGATTACCCTTTTTCTTGCCAGCACCTCGCCGCTGGCGCAAACTACCGATGCCTATGCAGAAATCGCCAAAACACGTTTGCCCGATGGCGGCTTTGTGCTGGGCGCTGCCGATGTCGCTGTCAAGCTGATCGAGTTTTCCGACTTTTTGTGTGGCAGCTGCCAGCATTATGAGCCGATCATCGCTGGCTTCATACGCGATTATGTTTTGACGGGGCAGGCGCAATTTGAATATCGCATCTTTCCTGTCATCGACCCGCAGCTGTCTGTACAAAGCTCCAGCCTGGTGGAATGCGCCGATATGTTGCAACCGGGGCGTTTCTGGCACGCGCATGACACGATGTTTCAGCTGACGACCGAGCAGGGCTTCACCGCCGAATCGACAGCGGTATTCGCCGAATTGCTGGATATGGATGCCCAGGCGCTGGGCAATTGCGCCGCGACAGCCAGCCAGCACGCGGTCGATGCGCAATACGGCTTTGAGCTGGGAGTGGCTGGCACGCCGTCGCTCTTTGTGCAATATGGCGCGGACGACCCGCTAGCCATCCCCCTGGCGCTGCCCGAGCAGCTGGATGCGCTAGTCAACGCCATTCGCCCGCAGCCCGCAGAACCCGTGATCATCGAGCATGGACGTTATGCTGGCATTCCGGCTTTTCGCCGCGCCGATGGTGGTTTCGTATTGGGAGACCCCGCCGCGCCGCTGACCATCGTGGCTTTTGAGGACTTCCTCTGCAAGCATTGTCAAGACTATCAAGACACCTTGCACCGCTTCGTCGAGACGCATATTGCGACCGGGCTGGCGCAATTTGAATACCGCTTCTTCCCGGTGGTGCATCCGGAATTGTCCGTGGCCAGCGCGGCTCTGGCCGAATGTGTGGCTGTGCAGGACCCAGGCAAGTTTTGGGACGGGCACGACCTGCTGTTTGAATTCGCCAGCGCCGGCAATCTCGACAAGATGGGCGAATCCTTGTCCAACCTGCTGCAACTGGATGCAGCTGCCCTGGCTGCCTGTTCCGCGCGCGCTGCCCAGCACTTGATCGACACGCAACTGGCGCAATCGACGGGCGTCACCGGCACTCCGGCCACACGCGCCCGTGTCGATGGCGGCGGATTGGAAATCGTATACGCTGGCGGACAGGCAGTCGACCGCGGCGGATTGCCGTACGAGATGTTGAGCGCGTTGGCAGAGGGATCGGCTGAGCTATCGATCGGCGCGCCCGAAGCGACCTTGCTAAACCAGAGCTTCTTGATGGACGACAGCCTGCTCACTGGCCAGCCTTGCGCAGCGCCCTGCTGGCAGGGCATTACACCCGGCGCAACTTCCTTGGCAGACGCAATGGAAATCGTGCAGCAGCTAGACGGGATGACGGTGGTCAACAGCAACGAGGCCAGCTTTGTATTCGCCAACGCGAACGGCATCCCCTGCTGCCAGATCTCCAGCCAGGGCAGCGAGCATGTCGCGACCATGCTCTTCCAACATGCGCCGAATATCACCGTGGGCGACCTGATCGCCGCACATGGAGAGCCGCGCTTCGTAACCGGGCAGCCTTTCAGCGCGAGCGAAAGTGTACTGATGCTCTACTATCCAGAGACGCCTATGCTGCTTTATGCCATGGTCGCGGGCAGGGACGGGCAATTACAAGCGACCTCGCCAATCGTTTCCGCTGTTTATGCCTCTGCCGAAGTCTTCGCGGGCGTATTCTCGACAATGCCGCTTGACAACTGGAAAGGCTACCTGACTTACAGCCAATACATGGACGGACAATTCGACCACATGCCCTAGCTCATTCGGGCGGAAGATGCCGTTGCCGCAGGCGCGCGCGCACATCGTCCAGGTTGATATCCAGCGCCCGCATCAAAACCAATAAGTGATACAGCAGGTCGGCGAGCTCGTCGACCTGTTCCTTGCGGTCTTGCGCCAACGCGGCAATCACCACTTCAACAGCTTCTTCGCCCACCTTTTGCGCCATGGCTGACACCCCGTTTTCCAGGAGTCGATTGGTATAGCTGCCTGGTCGCGGGTTGCGCTGGCGGTCGCTGATGATGGCTTCCAACTCGTCGAGCATGTCGTTCATGACAGCCTCCTCAGAGCCGCTCTGGCGCGGCGGAAAAGTCGTCCAGGCTGCGGAAGAAGCAGGTTTCTGCATTGGTGTGACAGGCGGGTCCGGCTGGGTCGACAAGCAGCAGCAGCGTATCGGCATCGCAGTCAATGCGAATGTCAATGACGCGCTGTGTATGGCCAGATGTCGCGCCTTTTCGCCACAAGGTTTGCCGGCTTCTGCTCCAAAACACAGCCTGCCCTGTTTCCAGCGTGCGCCGCAGCGACTGGGCATTCATATAAGCCAGCATCAGCACTTTGCCGGTATTGGCATCCTGGGCGATGGCTGGCAGCAGCCCGTCCTCGTCCCAGCGCATGGCCAGCAACGTGGTCTCATCCAGCAGCATCCAGCGCCTCCCAACCTGTCAGCCGCACGGGTACGCCGCGCTCGTGCAAATAGTGTTTGAGCGCGCCCAGCCGCAATTCATTGAAGTGAAATAAACTGGCCGCCAGCGCCGCATCTGCCCCGCCTTCTTGCAGCGCCTCGCGGAAGTGCTCTTCGCAGCCTGCGCCGCCAGAGGCTATCACCGGGATAGAAACAGCCGCGGCGACCGCCTCGGTCAGTTCGATGTCATAACCAGATTTCGTGCCGTCTTTGTCCATGCTGGTCAGCAGGATCTCGCCAGCGCCTCGCGATTCGACTTCTCGCGCCCAGTCTACGGCTTCTTTGTCAGTCGGGATGCGCCCGCCATTGATGTGCACCACCCAGCGCCCGTCAACGCGCCGCGGGTCGATGGCGACGACGATGCACTGGCTGCCGAATCCCCAGGCGCCCGCCGAAATCAGCTCGGGATCGCGTACAGCCGCGCTGTTGATGGACACCTTGTCCGCGCCAGCCAGCAGTGTATCGCGGATATCGTCAATTGTGCGGATGCCACCGCCGACACAGAAGGGAATGAACAGGCTGTCCGCCACCTGACGAACCATCTCCAGGCGGGTGGCTCGCGCTTCGTGCGATGCTGTGATATCCAGGAAAACCAGCTCGTCTGCGCCTTCGCGGTCATAAATCATGGCTTGCTCGACTGGGTCGCCGGCATCGCGCAGGTCGATGAAATTGACGCCTTTGACGACTCGCCCATCCATGACATCCAGGCAAGGGATGATCCGTTTCGCTAGCATTTATTACCCCCTTTCGCCACCGCCAGCGCGTCCGCCAGCGCAAATTCCGCTTTGTACAGCGCCATGCCGATGACCGCGCCCGCCACCAGACCGCTTGCCGCCAGCTGTCGGATGTCTTCCAGCCGACTCACGCCGCCCGAGGCGATCACCTGCAAGCCTGTTTCCCGCGCGAGGGCAATCGTATCGGCGACATTGACACCCCGCAAGCCACCATCCCGCGCCACATCGGTATAGAGCGCATGTCTTGCGCCGCGCTCGCGCAGCCATTTGCCCAGCGTTTGCGGGCTGTGCTGCGAGACTTCTGTCCAGCCGTGCGTGGCGACCTTGCCATCGCGGGCATCCAGCGCCATGCAAATCGCTTCTGCGCCGAATTCTTGCACAGCCGCCAGCGCCGATTCGGGAGCGCGCACCGTCATCGTGCCAATTACCAGCCGATCTGCGCCGGCATCGCGCGCTTGTCGCAGCGCCGCCAGATCGCGCAGGCCGCCGCCAAATTGCACACGAGAATCCAGCCGGGCGATGCTTTCTAGTATGCGCAGATTCTCGTTGGCTTGGTCGAATGCCCCGTCCAGGTTGACCAGGTGCAGCCAGCTTGCGCCTTGATCGAGCCAACTTTTCGCGGTCGCCAGCGGATCGTCGCTAAATGTCTGCTGCCGCGCCGGATCGCCCTCGCGGAGCCGCACGACTTTTCCGCCGCGCAAGTCTATGGCCGGGTAAATGATCATCCGCTGCCTCTCTGTGCCCTTTTGTGTTGAATAGTCTTTTATGCCGCTCGTGCGCAACCTTACAGGCGCAGAAAGTTTGTCAAGATGCGCAAGCCGGTTTGCTGGGATTTTTCGGGGTGGAATTGCACGCCAAAGATGTTGTCATGGTGGACCACAGCCGCGAATTCCACCCCATAATCGACCGCGGCGGCGACCGTCCAGCGATCAGTCGGCGCGCAGTAATAGCTGTGCACAAAATAGGTATAGCTGCCCGCGGCCAGCCCATCCAGCAGCGCGCATTGCTTCCTGACCTTCAGCTGATTCCAGCCCATGTGCGGCACTTTTAGCCCGTCAAAACGTGGAAAGCGAATCACGCGCCCGCCCAGCACGCCCAAACCAGCATGCTCGCCCATCTCTTCGCCGACTTCGTAGAGGATCTGCATGCCAACGCAGATGCCCAGGTAGGGGATGCCAGCCGCCAGCGCCTGCTTCAGCGGGACAACCAGCCCCTGCTGCTGCAGTTGTGCCATGCCCGCGCCAAACGCGCCCACGCCCGGCAGGATGATCTTGCTCGCTCCTTGCAATTCCTGCGGCTCGCGCACCAGGCGCAGGTTGGTTACGCCCAGGTGCGTCAGTGCATGCAAGACGCTGCGCAGGTTGCCCGCGCCATAATCAATGATTGCCAGCATGTATTGTCCCTTTCCATAAACAAAAAACCCCGCAAGTTGAGCGAGGCAGTAGGTGCTGGGGCGGCGCGAATCGTCACACGCCAGGCTTCGCTCTGACAAGTCGGCCGGGGTGATGATGATAGAATCGGGTCATGGGTTGTCGCGCTCGGCACTTGTTCCCGCAAGCCTAGTTGAATGCGGCCGCGCTGTCAATATGTTGATTAGATGTGGCATGGCAAACACACTACATACTTTACATCCGAGTGCAGCGAGCAAAAGAGGAGTACACCGAGAGTTTGATAACAGCCATGCGGATTAGGGCTGTGCTTTGTGCATTAGCGGCGCTGATGGCTGACCTTACGAAGGAATAAGATTCCGAGTCTCTTTTTTCGGCTTGCGGGTTGCTGCATCACGGCGCAAAACTATAGCTTCCCTCTCGGTGTACTCAAAAAACCTCGGTGTACTCGGTGCTTAAGTTTTCGCGGCTAGTACCTTGCGCAGAGATCCATTTCTATGCGAATGCCCGGATTGGCTAGCGCGGGCAATCGCATCAAAACATAATCCTGCTACCAAAGCGCCGAAATTACCAAAAGTCTATACAGAAGTAGCCCAAATACCTTCATGCGAAATAGATCGTTGTTATGCCGATTCGAAATCTGTAGGGGCGAGACTTGTCTCACCTAAAATGTCGACTTTGTAAATGTGGGCGACTCAAGAGTCGCCCCTACGACGTGCCTTCTGATTGTGGCTTTGCTGTCTTGGTCTTACCTCTGTGCCTCTGTGGCAAACAAAAATAACTGCGATTGCCCTGATTGGCTAGCGCGGATGAATTGAAGCGACGGCGGCAAACTGCTACAATAGATTTGCAGTCCACGAAAGTCTGTGGGCGCGCTGTCAGGAGCAGACACCATGGACATCAACCAACTTGCCAGCATGATCGAGTGGCTCGATGAACAGCGCCGCCATGACAAAGCCATCATCAACGCCCTCGAACAACGACTCGAACAGCAGACAGAAGATGTCGGCGTGGTGCAGCGGCGAGTGAATTCGGTTGAATCGGACCAGGCTAAATTCCGCCAGGAAGCCATGCCGGCGCAGCGCGAGCACGACATCATTGAACAATTGCGCGCCGATATGGAGCAGATGCTAGCGCATGCCGAAGCGCGCCGACTCACTGCCGAGCGCGAAACAGAACGGCGGCTCGAGCTGCAACGTGAAAACTTCCAACGGGCTGTGCGCGAACTTTCGGGCAAAGCCGAGCGCATCGAACGGCAACTTGGCAATATCAGCGACTTGCAATCCGAAGGCGACCGCCTGCAAAATGCCATGCGCATCCTCAACCAAGAAATGGAAGACCTGGCCAAGCAGCTGGAAGGACCAGACCGACGGCTGGCTTTCTTGGAAGAGCAACGCCGCTCTGACACCCGCCGGCTGGCAGAGATCGAAACCGATCTGCCCGAATTCAAGAAATCGGTCGATGGCATCTCGCCGAAGCTGAGCCTGGTCGAAGACTTGACGCGGCGCAATGAACGGCGCTTGCAAGATATCGGCAACAGCGAACGCGAACGGCGCGAGCAAATCCAGCAGTTTATCGACCAGCAGCAACTGCTATCCCAGCAGCGCGACCAACAAATGGCGGAATTGCAGAACCGCTTTGGCAGCCAGGATGACGACTTGCAACGGTACATCGAACGATTTGAGGTGTGGGCGGGCGCCTATCGCGAAATGAAACGGATCATCGACGACTTCAATCGCATCGGCGACCGGCTGGAACGACGCATTGGCGAAGGCGCAGAATTGCAGCGCCTCAGCGAAGAACGTTTCCGGCAAGAATGGAATGACTGGCGCGATGACGATCTGAAGCGCTGGAAGCAATTGACTCTGTCCAGCGACGAAGTCTGGCGCAACCACGACCGCGAATTCACGACCTTCATCAAGCGCGTCGACCGGCTGGAAACGTCCCTGCCGGGCCTGCGCAACGATATCGAACGGCTGTGGCAGTTGGAGCGCGCCCGCGCCGAGCTCTACCGCGAGCGCTACCAAGCCATGCTGCTGCAATACGATGCCCGTCAAGCTGGCGTCAGCGCCGAAAATCACCGCGACAACCTGAACCGACCGAACGGATAGTCCATGCGCGTCATCGGCACCGCGGGCCATGTCGATCATGGCAAATCGAGCCTGGTCGAGAAATTGAGCGGCATCAACCCCGACCGCCTCGCCGAAGAGCAAAGCCGCGGCCTGACTATCGACCTCGGTTTTGCCTGGGCAACGCTCCCCAACGGCGAGACTTTGGGCATCGTCGATGTGCCCGGGCACCGCGACTTCATCGAGAATATGCTGGCGGGCATTGGCGGCATCGATGCGGCGCTGCTGGTCATCGCCGCCGACGAAGGCATCATGCCCCAGACCCGGGAACATTTGTCCATCCTGCGTTTGCTGGACATCGGCAGCCTCATCGTCGTCATCAGCAAGATCGACCTGATTGAAGACGCAGAATGGCTGGAGCTCGTGCAGATGGAGATCGAAGATCTGCTGGTGGATTCTGGCTTCGAAAATGCGCCTATCGTCCCGGTCAGCGCGCAGACAGGCAGCGGCATCGGGCGGCTGCTGGACGAGTTGAGCGCCCTGCTGGCGGTCTTGCCAGAGCGCGTGGACACTGGACAGCCTCGCCTGCCTATCGACCGCGTCTTTGTCGTCAGTGGCTTTGGCACAGTCGTGACCGGCACACTGACGGGCGGTTCGCTTTCGGTCGGAGATGCGCTGCTCGTGCAGCCGGGCGAACACAGCGGGCGCGTCCGCGGCTTGCAAAGTTATAAACGCGATGTGCAGACGGCGCGGCCGGGCAGTCGCGTGGCTGTCAATATCGCCGGCATCAACAACGCCGAAATCAAACGCGGCGATGTGCTGGCGCGGCCGGGGCGTTTGCAGCCCACCCTGCTGGCCGACGCGCACTTCAGCATGCTCGCAGATAGCGAGGGCGCGCTGGCGCACAATGCCGAAGTCAAGTTCTTCTGTGGGGCGGCTGAGTCGCTGGGGCGGCTGCGGCTGTTGGATGCAGATTCGCTCTCCGCGGGCGAAAGCGGCTGGCTGCAGATCCGCCTGCGCGATCGCCTGCCCCTGACGCGCGGCGACCGCTTTATCCTGCGCGTACCTTCGCCAGCCCAGACTGTGGGGGGCGGGATCATCGTCAATGCGCAACCAGGCCGGCGCTATAAACGGATGCAGCCGCAGATTATCGACGAGCTGGAAGCGCGATTGCACGGCACAATGGGCGAACAACTGGCGATTGCCGCTCGGTCTCGCGCTCCACAATCGCTCGCGGACCTGGCGGCACAGCTAGATTTGCACGAACAGGCGCTGCAAGTTGCGCTGGCAGAGGCGCTGGCGGAGGAGCTGGTGCGCGATCTGCCGGGTCTGGGCATCTGGTCCTGCGATTCCTGGCGGCAGCTGGCCCAACGGATTCGCGTCGAATTGAGGCGCTTCCACAGCGCAAACCCGCTACGGCTGGGCATGTCGCGCGCCGAGCTGGGCAGTCGTTTGCGCATCAAGCTACAGCTGCTGGATACCGTCATTGCCGCCGAAGACAGTCTGACGATTGATGGCGGTTTTGTCCGCGCCCAGTCGCATGCCATCTGCTTCAAAAGCCAGCAACAAACGCGCATCGACAGCTTGATGGCTGCGCTGACATCTGCGCCATTCTCCCCGCCGACCATCAGCGAAATGAACGAGCTGGCTGGCGAAGCGGTGGTGCGCGCCTTGCTGGATTTGCGGCGTCTGGTGCAGGTCAGCGACAGCATCGCCTTTGCGGCCGGCGACTACGATAAACTGGTGGGGGGCATCCGCGCGCAGATTGAGGCGCATGGCGAAATCGATGCCAAAACCCTGCGCGATCAATTCGGCAGTTCCCGAAAATACGCCATCCCCGTGCTGGAACGGCTGGATTCGCAAGGCATCACACGGCGTATCGGCGATAAGCGGGTGGCGGGCGCGAACTTCTGACGAGTCGATTACCCGGCCAGCGCCGTCATAAAGCCGCCCACAAACGCATCTCCCAAGCCTATGGTCGTGGCCTTGCGCGGCTCGACTGCCGCCACCGGCACACAGCAGCTATCTGACCGAGTGGCATTGACGGCAGCTGCAAAACGAGCAGCAGCGGGCTGGGGTTGGCGTGCTTGCAGCGCGCGATAATCCGCCAGTTTCCAGCTGTCGCCATGGCAATAGCGCGTTGTCGCCAATGTTACGCCGGTCCGCAAAGCCGCAGCATATTGTTGCGCGCCCCCACCATGCGCCAGCGCCCAACGCCCCGTATGCACGACCAGTGTCTTGGCAGGGATGCGCCTGTGCAGCCAGTCCAGCGCTGCCAAGACTGTCTGGGCATCGTCCAACGCAATCGGCGCGCCGATCTGCTCTTGCAGTTCGTCTTCGTTCATGCTGTAGACATCAATCTTCAAACCGAGCGTCGCCTGCAGCCGGCGGCGAAATCTGGCATCGTAATAGCCGCCATCCTCACAAAATACGATCGCATCGGCAGCTTTTTTTTCCAGCATAGCCGACAAATCATCCAGACGCGCGAGGTACAATTCTGCGCTTTGCATGGCATTGAAGCCGGAAACCAGCAAAGCCCGCGCACTTGGCAGGATGTCCGCGAAGTCCCTGTTCAAGCGCATGACGACATTGTCGGCGTTGCAGTGGTAGATTAGTCGGTTGGCGGCTGGCGCGGCGATGCAAATGTCATTGGCTTGCAGCGAAGCGCCGCGGTCATATTGCACGATAAGATGCGGATAGTGGCTGTCGCGCGGATTGCTGCATATCCAGGGGCAGCCCGCTGGCAACAAGCGCCGCACATCGTCATTCATGGACACCAGATGCAGAGCGGCCGTGTGCCCTAGCTTGCCCATGGCGATTGCCGCGCGCACGGGTGTGCCGCCCAGGGTGATTTTCTTTTGGAAGCGGCTGGCGAACCGTTCTATCAAACCGTTGTCCGCGACAAATTGTTCGCCGCCCTGCCCCGCCTTGACAAAGCCCAAAATCGAAGCGACCAACTCGCGCTCGCTGTTGATGACCTGCCTGCGACCCAAATCGGCATCACATATTTGCTGCTCGGCGACAAGCCTGTTCAACGTCTCGGACCGCCAGACGATCTCATAATCGACATTGTTGCCGAAGCCCAGAGCGATGCGTTGGCTCAATACAAGGCTGCTTTTCCAGTTGTGCTGAAGAGGTCGAACTTCTGGCGGCAGACGACTTTCATCGCATCAATGCAAGCCGGATAGATGCTGCTCGGCTCGCGCAAGATGGGGTCGGCCAGGACTTCGCGGCATTTTCGATAAAATGCGCTCTTCATGTCCGCGGAGATATTGATTTTGTTTATCCCCAATGCAACCGCCTGGGCGATTTCTGAGTCTGGGTTGCCAGAGCCGCCGTGCAGCACCAGTGGCGTATCCACGGCCGCGCGGATATCTCGCAGCAGATCCAGGCGGATTTCTGGCTTCATATGTTTGGGATACAAGCCGTGGGAAGTGCCGATGGAGACTGCCAGCGTATCGACCTGGGTGGCATCGACAAATTGCTTCACTTCGTCGGGATTGACAAAGATGACTTCGTCCGCGCCAGCTTCTGCCTCTTCATCCAGCTCGCCGATCGTGCCCAGCTCGCCTTCGACCGATACATTGACAAGTTGCGCCAGCTTGGTGACCTCGCGGCAGGCGGCGATATTCTGCGCCAGCGGCAACTCCGATGCGTCTATCATCACCGAGGTGAAGCCCGCGCGGATGGCGGTCATGATTTGTTCCATTGACGAGCCGTGATCTAGGTGAATCACCACGGGCACGCTCGCCTCCACCGCTTCTGCCAGCGCCATCTTGACAAAGGCAGTGCCAACAAAGGCCAATTCGTCGGGATGAATGGCGACGATGACGGGCGCTGCTGCCGCTTCTGCCGCTTCGATCGCGCCTTTCAGCAACATGCTGCTGCTGATGTTGAATGCGGGCACGGCGAAATTATGGGCGCGGGCGACAGCCAGCAGGTCTTTCATATTGAGTAGCATGGCAAGATTTTTCTCCTGGCAGTGAACAAATTGGCAACTCAGCCTTTGATGGAACCAGCCGACATGCCAGCGATAAAGTAGCGCTGGAAGAGCAGAAACAAAATCAGCACGGGCAACGAACCCAGCACGCTCAAAGCCATCATTTGGTTCCATTCAAAAGAATGTTGGCCCATCAGCAAGTGTATGCCAATCGGCACAGTACGCATATCGTTGGTGCGAGTCAAGGTCAGCGCAAACAAGAATTCGTTCCAAGCCAGCATAAATGTATAGACGCCCACCGAGACGATGCCCGGCAAAGAGATCGGCACCAGAATGCGCCAGAGCGTAACAAAGCTGCCGCCGCCGTCAATCATCACCGCCTCGTCCAGATCGCGCGGCAGGGTATTAAAATAGCCGGTCATCATGATGATGGCATAGGACAGGGTGAAGACCATATAGGTCAGCACCAGCGCGGTATACGAGTTGTACAAGCCCAGCCAGACAATCAACCCGAAATAGGGGATCATCAGGGTGATAGGTGGCACAGATTGCACGCCGATGATGGTCAGGGTCAAGAAGCGCTTGAAACGGAAGTCGTAGCGGCTGAAGCTGTAGCCGGCCAGGATGCTCGTCACGACAGTGCAGATGGTGACCAAAATCGCCACCAGGTAGCTGTTGAAGAAAAAGCGCAGTTGTCCAGGATCGCCCAATACCGCCAGGTACGCGCCGAACGAGAAGGAGTTGTCGACCAAAGCCGGGGGATAGGCAAAAATCTCCAGGTTGGACTTGAATGACGAAGCGACCATCCACAGCACCGGCAAGCCAGCGAAACAAGCCCCCAGCAAAAGCGCAATCCAGGTCAAGACTTTGGCTCTGCGTATCTGTGCGCGGCTGCCAACCATCTTATTCGTCCGCCATGCGCTGATTGCGCACATAAAAGATGCCGATGAAGGTGCAAATCGCCAGGATGATCATCGCCAGCGTCGAGGCGATCGAATACTCGTGCGAGCTGAATGCCGCCTTGTAGGTGTAGGTGCTCAATACTTCTGTAGAGCGCATGGGACCACCGCCGGTGGTCATCCAAACCAGTGTGAATTGGTGTACCGTCCAGATGAAATCTAGCAGCGCCAGGCTGACGATAATCGGCCTCAGTTGCGGCAAAGTGATGAATCGGAATAGCTGCCAGCTGTTGGCGCCATCGACTCGACCCGCTTCGTACAAGTCGTCGGGGATGCCCTGCAAGCCAGCCAGAAAACTGACCATGTAGAAGGGATAACCCGCCCAGATATTGATGAATGTGACCGCGTTCAGCGCCAGATCACGGTCCGAAAGCCACTCCATTTTCTCCTGGACGAAGCCCAGCTCGAGCAGCACAAAGTTGATGACCCCATGCGGATTCAATAGCAGCCGCCACAATATGGCGATGATCGAAGCCGTGAAAACCCAGGGCAGGATGTAGATGACGCGGAAGAACGCTTTGGTCTTGTTGCCGATCAAGCGCGTATTCAGCAGCAGCGCAAACGACAAGCCGATGATGAAGTGCGCGACAACACTGACTATCGCAAAGTAGAAAGTATTGCCCAGCGCGCCGCGGAACTTGCGATTGGTCAGCACTTCTTCGTAGTTGTCCAAGCCCACAAAAACCGGCGGGTTGGGGTTGACGATCACGTTGTCGACCAAGGAATAGAGGAAGACAGTCGCGATGGGGATGATGGTCAAAGCCGAAAGCAAAGCCAAAGTCGGCGAGAGGTAGGCATAGGGAAGCAATTTGCGCTTCCGCTTCTCCCACCCACTTGCGCCTGATGCAAGAATCGCGTGTGCCTCTGAAGTGTCCATATATTGCCGCCATCCCCTTGCCCCTTCCCCCCACAAGGCAGGAAGGGGCATACGTTTGACAACCAAGTCTCTCCCGCTTTATGGGGGAGGGACTTAGAGTGGGGGACGGTTTCTCCTACGCAAAGATGTCTTCCCATTCTTCTTGCGCGAGTTCCAGCAGCTCGTCCAATTCGATTTCGCCTTCGAGATAGAACTGGAAGGGCTCGGCCATCTGGCGCATCAGCTCTTCCGCGGCCGGCAGCCCGGTGAACTCGTTGGCCAGGTAGCCTTCCTGGAAGATCTCAAATGCCGTCATGAAGAGCGGGTCCGTCTGGATGAAGTCCGGCGTCGCATTCACATTGCCGGGGAAGGCATTGGCGATGGACGTCAGCTTCGTGTTGCCTTCGACGCTCGTGAGATAATCAATCAGCTTCCAGGCTTCGGCTTTGTGCTCGGTATTGGAGCTGATGCCGATTCCCCAAGAGGCATAGGGCAGCCCGCGCGGTCCATCGTAGCCCTCGGCGGCCGGCAGCGCGGTGATATCGAAGTTCAGGTCTGGGTTGCGCTCGCGGATCAGCGTGAAATGCGCCAGTGTGTTGACGATCATGGCCACGCGCTCGTTGACGAATTCTTCGACCTTCTCATTCTCCTTCATGGCGAAGGAACCCGGCGCGACCACGCCTGCGTCGTGCAGGCTCTTGATGAATTCCAAGGTCCCTGCCAGCGCTTCGTTGCCAATCAGGTGGGGCTGCCCCATGTCATCGAGCATGCTGCCACCACTCGCCCAGAGCCAGGACATGGTGTCATTCTGGATGCCGTTGGGCTGCTCCAGCGAAAGCGGCTGCGCCCAGCCATAGACATTGTTGTCGGGGTCGGTCAATGCCATAGCGGCGGCGGCGAATTCGGCGCGCGTTGTCGGCGGGTCGATGCCAGCAGCTTCCAGCAGGTCCAGGTTGACGAATACCGGGTAGATGAAGTTGGCGATGGGGATCATGTAGGTCTCCCCAGCGAGGCGAATCTGCGCAGCCAATTCGCTGTCATCGTACATGGCGTCTTCCATGGCTTGCGTCAGACTGTGCAGCGCGCCCTGCTTCCAAAGCACATTCACCCAGGCGCCATCCAGGCCAACGACATCGGCCATGGTGCCGGTGGCCGCGCTGGCGATGATCTGGTCTTTGGTAGTCAGATAGGGACCGCTAATCGTCTCTACCTTGATGCCGGGGTTGGCGGCTTCAAAATCATCCAGGATCGCGCGGAATGAGCCCTCCGGCAATTCCGGCTCCCACCATTGCTGGAATTCCAGCACGACATCCTGGGCAGATGCCGCGCCGCCTGCCACCAGCAGCAAGATCATCAATACAGCAATCAAATAGCGTTTCATTTGGCGGTTCTCCTTGTCGTTTCGTATGAACTGTCTGAAGTCGCAAGGCGTGGCGCGCCCCGCGTGTTACAGCGGCAATCAAGGCATAGGCTGTCCTTTCGGCATCAGGCAAATTCTCCAGCGCCCATCACAGGCAGGCGGCTTCGGCACTGCGTTGCAAAGTTCACAAGCGCGGGAAAGAAATCGCGAGTCCAAATACTGCTTTTCCATGACACACTCTCTGAATCTGGATTGGAACATAGCTGCGCGGGCTTGTCAAACAATTCGCCCAATCCAGACCAATTGACGATTCGCATTCACTTTTCCATATTACAATGTGCAATAGACAAGGAGAGACGATGCCGTCCATTCGTCAACTGTTGGAAGCCAACGAACAAGCGACGCTCGCGCCATATGCCCTGCTTTCAAGTCGTTCGCGAGGGCGCATCCATGCCGAGCCGCCAGCGAGCGCCCGCACGGCTTTTCAACGCGACCGCGACCGCATCTTGCATGCCGCCGCCTTCCGCCGCCTGCAATACAAGACGCAAGTATTTGTCAATGATGCCGGCGATTATTTTCGTACGCGGCTGACGCATACCTTGGAAGTGGCGCAGATCGGCCGAACTTTGGCGCGGGCGCTCGGCGCAAATGAAGATTTGGTGGAAGCCATCTGCCTGGCGCACGATTTGGGACACCCGCCTTTTGGGCATACCGGCGAAGCAGCGCTGGATGACCTGCTGCGCGACCAGGGCGGTTTTGATCATAATGTACAGAGTTTTCGCTTGGTTACGCGGCTGGAAAATCGCTATCCAGGCTGGCGGGGCCTCAACTTGACCTTGGAGACCTTGGAAGGCATCGCCAAGCACGACCTCAAGCGCGACATGGGCGCATTCCCCGAGATCGATTGCGCTGAGGGACCCAGCCTGGAAACCCAGATCGCCAATATCGCCGATGGCCTCGCGTATAATGCCCACGACCTCGACGATGGCTTGCAAGCCGGTTTGATCGCGCCGGCCGATTGCGCTGAACTGGACCTGTGGCGCATGGCAGCCGGCTGCGTTGCCTGGCAAGCCGGGCGGCTGGATGATCTGGGACGTCATCAGCTAATCCGCGAACTGGTGGGCATCCTGGTCGCTGATGTGTTGCAAGAGACTCGCAAGCGCATCGTTGCCCTGCAGCCAGCAACGGCTCGCGAAATCCAGCGTCACCCCTGCCTCATCGTGCGCTATAGTTTGCGCATGCGCGAACATTTTCAGCAGTTGCAAGCCTTGCTTATGGAACGGCTGTATCGACATCCGCGCATCCTCGGCCGGCAAGAACAGGCGCGCCAGGTTATCCAAACGCTGTATGCGAGCTGGCAGAAAGACCCGCGACAAATCCCCGGCGAGCTGCGCCAGTTTGTGCGCAAGGCAGCACAGCCGCGGCAGATCGCCGATGCCCTGGCCAGCACGAGCGACCGCAGCGCCCTGCAACTGGTTCAGCAGCTCGCGCCGCGCCGCGCAAGCCAAAGGAGTTGACCAGCATGCCAGGCGAAACATTGTTGAACCAGCGCTACGAATTGGTCGCCCAGCAAGGCTCTGGCGGCATGTCGGTGATCTATCGCGCGCTCGATCGTTCTCTGGGGCGCATTGTTGCCATCAAGATTCTGCGCCCCAACCTGACCAAAGACCCGGCTTTCTTGGCCAAGTTTCAGCAAGAAGCGCGCAGCATCGCCAAGATGGCTCACCCCAATATCGTAACCGTGCACGATGTCGGCAGCGATGGCGCGACCTATTACATCGTCATGGAAATGATCACGGGCAGCGACCTCAAAAAGCTCATCAAGCAACGCGGTGCCCTGCCACTTGATCGAGCGCTGGATTACGCGATTCAACTTTGCGCCGGGCTGGGTTTTGCCCATCGTTCGCAGTTGGTGCACGCCGATGTCAAACCACAGAATATTCTCATCAACCGCGAAGGCGTCATCAAGGTGACCGACTTTGGAATCGCCCAGGCGTATACGGACACCATGCCGCAAACGCGCAGCAAGGTGGTCTGGGGCAGCCCGCATTACTTCGCGCCAGAGCAAGCGCGCGGCGAAAAACCCTCGCCAGCCTCGGATGTCTATTCTATCGGCATCGTTTTGTTCGAGATGTTCACGGGTCGCCTGCCCTATATCGGCACTTCGCAACGCGACTTGGCCTTGGCGCATCTGAAGGCGGAAGTGCCTCGCGCCAGCGAAATCAACCCCGACCTGCCCGCCGAGCTAAGCCGCGTCATCTTCAAGGTGATGAGCAAGCGTCCCAACGACCGCTATCAACATGCCGACCAACTGGGGCATATCCTCAGCCAGATCCGCGACCGCAGCCGAGCCGGCGCCCTGCAACGTGCCTCTGCCCCGCAGCCAGTAGCCGCCAGCCCCGCTATTGCCCCGGCGCTCACCCCGCCTGCGCCAGCCATTCCCAGCCCGCCAGCGCCTTTCTTTCACACCGACGGCAGCATCATTGTCGAAGCAACGGGCGGATATACCGGACCATTCTTGCCACAACGGCAGGCGCGCGCGGATGGCGTTGATATCGTTACGATCGCGCTGATTTTGCTGGCATTCCTGGCTGTGGCCGGCTTGCTGCCGGTCTATATCTTGTGGGTGCTGCCGCTGCTCTAGGTCCAGGCAAAAATGGGGGGCGAAAACCGGGGCAACCTTGCACAAATACAAACCCTGGCGAGGCGAATGGCTTGACACGAATCGCCGCTGACAAGTAGACTGCAAGCAGAAATTGCCAGAGCCTGGCAGGAGTGTGTCCGTGAGCCGCGCCATTGTTCGGCGGATCTTGTTACTTTTGTGGCTGCTTCCAGCGGTTGTCGGCGCGCAAGGTAGCGAGTCCGCCGCGCCTATGGAGTTGATTGCCTATACGGTGCAGCCCGGCGACACGCTCTACGGCATTGCCAGGCAATATGCGATCTCACTTGATGACTTGCGCAGCCTGAACGAACTGCGCGCAGATGCAGTGCTGGTGGTGGGCGAGGCGCTGCTTGTGCCGCCCCTAGATGATTCTCGCTATTTCCACCATGTGGTCAAAGCGGGCGATTCGCTGTATGCGCTGGCGCGGCTCTTCGGCATATCGCAAGCCGACCTGATGCATCTGAATGCGATCGCTGGGGCCGAGTCGTTGCGCGCCGGGCAGATCATCAGGGTGCCCTATCCGTCAACAATCCCGCCCAAGCCGGGTTTTGGCTTTGGGATCCATGTATTTGTCGAAAGCGGCGATGCAGAGGCGCTGGCGGAGCAAGCCAAGCAGCTGGGCGTCAACTGGGCGAAGATTGATGTGGCTTGGTCGCAGATTGAAAGCGAGCAAGGCAGCGCAGATTACGCCGACCTGGATGCCCTCGTCAGGGCGCTGCATGCGGCGGACCTCAAGCTGCTGCTGAATATCTATGACGCGCCCGACTGGAGCCGCGCCAACTACCGCGAGAGCATGAACAGCAAGCTGCTGGCCTATGGCGGACCACCAGCCGATCTCAACGATTTTGCCGTCTTTCTCGCCCGGACTGTGGCGCGTTATGCGGGCTTGGTAGATGCCTATGAAATCTGGAAAGCGCCCAACCTGCTGAAGTACTGGAATGTGCCCGTCTATGACCAGCCGCCCCAAGAATCTGCGGGTGGTGATTTTGGATTGCCCGCTTCGATTGCCCTGGGCACGGTCCATTATGCCGCCTTGCTGGAGCTGGCTTATGCCACGGTTAAAGCGCATGACGCCGACGCGCAGGTGATCAGCGCTGGCTTGGCACCGGTGGGATTCACGGACAATTACAATTCTATCGCCACAGATATTTATCTTGACGATCTGCTGGCTGCGGGCGCGGCCGACTATGTAGATGGCATCGGCGCGATCTTCAGCGCGTCGGCCGTGCCACCGACATTGCCATGCTGTGAACAGCCGCCGGGCGTGGAATCGCATTATGAGTCTTTCTTGCAGAATTTCGGCGGCTTGCTGGCGCATTATGCCGCGGCGCTGGACAAGCATCAGGTCGAACTGCCGTTGCTGCTCACGCAAGTGGGCTGGGGCACGACCGATGGCGCAAATCTGGCGGTGCCGGCGACCGGCTATGAGTGGGTGAACTACACCAGCCAGGCCGAACAGGCGCTGTATGTCAGGCAGGCTTATCAGTTGGCGCAAGAAATGGACGCGCTTTCGGCGATGTTTCTCTACAACTTGAATGGCTGCGCCGTCGGCGATGCAGAAGCTTGTTTCTTCAGCCTGGTAGATGCAAAAGGCGCGCGCCGCCCGGTCTTCATGGCTTATGAAGCCGTGCCGAAACCAGCCAGTCCGCAGTAGATGCCTAGCCGCTCCAGACGAAGCGCTTCCAACTGCCTTGCTCGCCGACGAAGAAATAGACGCCCGCTTCGTTCTGCCGCGCCACACTGACCCGCCATTGCAGGTTGTGGATCTCACCATCATGAGGCGCAAAGGCGACTGGCACGCGATAGCTGTTGGCTCTGGTGCGCTGGCGATGGTCGCTCGCATTGGTCTGATTCTGCAGCTCGACCAGGTAGACATCGGCCTCGCTCAGCCCGCTTACCCCCACCCATTGCAAGACCAGTTCGCGCGAAATTATGCGCTCGCCTTCGAGAGGATAAAGCAGGCGCGGCGCGTGTTTGGTGGCGGTTGGCGTTGGCGTCTCCAAACCCGTTGGCGTGGGAAATCGCGTCGGCAAGGGAGTCGGCTTTGGCACCTGGATGCACGCGCCGATGTTCAATATGGGCACACAATCTTCGCCGCCCGCCAGCAAGGTGAAATTGCAGCCCGACCAATTCAAGTCGCTATTGAGATCGCTGAGAATCTCAAGAGTTGTATTGTAGCGCTCGGCAATAGAGACCATGTTGTCGTTGGCTACGACCGTGTGGCAGCCCAGTGATGTGTCTGTCTGCAGGTCCGTCGCGCTGTCGATGCCGATAGTCGCCAGCAGCTCGACAGTCGCTTCTGCGCCGGCCGGTGTCGCGGTGGCAGTGGGGCGAGGAATGCGGATGGTCTGCCCGACCGGCAAGAAGTCGATGCTGAAAACGCTGTCATTCAACCCCACGACTGCTTGTGCGACTTCCAGTTGATAGCCATAGCCAAAGACCTGAATGATGCCCATGAGCGTGTCATCCGCCTGCACCTCGTATTCAAAAAAGGCCGGGCTGGGGCTTGGCGAGGGCGGCACGGTCGGCGAAGGCGTATTGGTGCGCGGCGCGACAGGCACCGGCGCTGTCGGCGCAACGAAGTCCTGCGTGGGCGGTGGCGCAACAGTCGGGCGAGGAAGGGACGTTTGAGTGGCGCTCGCGACAGGCCTCGCTGTTGCGGTCGGCTGCTGGCCCGGGCGCAGGTTGCAGCCAGCCAGTAGCAGGCTCGCCAGCGACAGCGCAGCCCAGAGGCACAGGCGCATCACGAGCTGGCTCCCGCGCCCAGCCAGACAAAGCTACGTTCTCCCGATGCATGCCGGACAGCGCCGCTTTCCACATCAACGACGCTAACCTGCCAAATGTAGGTGTGTCGGGCAGAGTCGCTTGCGCCCCATTGGCTGGGGACGATAAAGAAGAGTTCGCGCGTATCGGCGCTGTGAGTGACGCTCTTGTCCACCGCGGTGATCGTGACGCGGTAGCTGTCGTTTTCATCCAGCCGGCCTGTGCCCACCCAGCGCAGAGTCACTTGCTCGTCCGCCGCGAAGAAGGTTTGCTCGGGAGGATCTTGCAGAAACGGCGCGTTGAAAGTGGCGGTGGCGGTCGGCGTGGGCGTCTCGCTGCCAGACGCTGTGGGAATGGCTGTTTGGGTTGGCGTGGGCGCTGGCACGCGGACAAGTTGATTTTCACTGAGCTGCACGGTGCATTCTGGTCCGCCAAAAGCCGTGCCGAAGTCGCAGAGCGAGAATTCGAGTTCAGGGTTCAAATCGGACAAACCTTTGGCATTTGTCGCATATTGTATGGCAATGGAAATCATCGAATCGCCCCTGCGCACAATATGCCACATCAAGCCGGGCAACAAGGTTGGCGTGGCCGTGGGCGCGAAAGGGTCGAATGCCAACAAAGCCAGCGCGCTTTCTGCTGCGGCGCTGTCGGCGGCGGGGGTTGCGCTGGGCGCAGGACTGGCCAGCGGGTCGATAGTCGGGGTCGGCGGCGGTACGCGTATCAATTGCCCGGCGCGGATGATCGCTTCATCGTTGATGCCATTCAGGGCCATGACGGTGGGCATGATTGCCAGGTTTCGGTGCCCGCACGCCAAGATGATGCCGATGAGCGAGTCGCCGGCTGCCACTTCGCGCAGGCAGGGCGCTGGTGTCGGTGTATCGCTGGGGATTTGTGTAGGCGCTGGGCTGGGGGTGTGGCTGGCTGTAGGTGGTCCCGGCGTGATGGTGGGTCCACTCATGCGCGTCGGCTTTTCCACAATCGCGGCCGGTGGCGTCTGGCGTGAATCTTCGGCCAGCCTTGTCAGCAACAGCGCGCCCGCAGCCGAAGCCAGGCAAGCGACCAGCAGCACAATCAGGCAAGCGCTGAGCAGCTGCCCGCGCCGTTGCAGGGTGGCTTCTGCCAGGTCGGTTTCGCCGCGTCGGAAATCGTATTGCGCCGGTTGCGTCCGGTTGGCAATTGTCTCGCTGCTGGGCTCGATCTGCCCGATATTTGCGCCGCAATTGACACAGACTGCCGCGCCGCGGTGATTGCGCGCCTGGCAGATCGGACAAACTTTGATCGCTTGGCTCAAGCCGCTTCCTCGTCAGTCGCAGGTCTCCATGCACAATTATACTGAATGGCACTGCGGCTCGCTCAGGAACAGAGCGCGGCCAGCCGTTCGTCGAGCTGCGCCAACGCCGCTTGCTGGTCGCGCAGGCGGTCGCGTTCGCGCTGGACGATAGCGGGGCGAGCGCGCGCTACGAAATTTTCGTTGCCCAGCAGCTTCTGCGTTCGCTCGAGCTGAGCCATGAGTTTGCCGCGTTCTGCTTGCAGGCGCTGGCATTCGGCTTCAAGATCCAACAAGCCCTCCAGCGGCAGAAAAATGGTCAATTCGCCAGCGACGATGCCGGCGCAATTGGTTGGATCGCCGGCATTGGCCGGCAGCAGCGCTAACTCCGACACATTGCACAGGCGCGATAGGATGTGCGCATTTTCTGCCAGCGCCAAGGTCGCGTCGTCCTGCTTTGCCAGCGCCGTGATGCGTTTGCCGGGCTCGACCTTGTATTCGCCGCGCGCATTGCGGATCTCGCGCACCAGCTCAAGATACATTTGCATCTGCGCCTCGGCTGCTTCGTCAATCAGCGCTTCGTCTGCTTCTGGCCAGGCCGCCATGATCAGCGCATCGCCAGGGTGCGGGATATAGCGCCAGGCTTCTTCTGTCACGAAAGGCATGAAAGGATGCAACAGGCGCAGGCAGGCATCGTGGACGGCAACCAGCACGCGGCGCGTCGCCTCTTGTTGCGCTGGTGTGCCGTGATACAGCGCTTGCTTGCTGATCTCGAGATAGAAGGGCGCGAATTCATCCCACATGAATGCCAGGATCTGCCCCCCAGCCTCGCCATACTGATAGATATCAAAGAGATACTGGGCATTCGCGATGAGCCGTTGCAAGCGGCTGACGATCCAGCGAGAAGGCAGGTCGAGCTCTGCGCGCGACGGGCTGCCCAGTTCCAGCGCGCCAGCCAGATTCATATTGATGAAGCTGGTCATCTGCCAGATTTTGTTCACGAAGCGGAAGCTGTGGTCGAGCCGCGTGGGGTCCAGATGACAGTCGTTGCCGGGCGTGCCACTGGTGATGAGCGTAAAGCGCAATGGATCTGCGCCATGCTGGTCGACCACAGTCAGCGGGTCGATCGCATTGCCCAGGGTCTTGCTGAATTTCTTGCCGCCTTCGGCACGCACCAGCCCGTGCAGGTAAACGGTATGGAAAGGTGGCGTATCGGTGAACCACAAGCCCATCATGATCATGCGCGCCACCCAAAAGAAGAGGATGTCGTGCCCGGTTTCCATGACTTGCGTCGGATAATAGCGCGCCAGATCGGGCGTTTGTTGGGGCCAGCCCAGTGTGCTGAAGGGCCACAATCCGCTGCTGAACCAGGTATCCAGCACATCGCGCTCCATCACCCAGCCATCGCCACGCGGTGCTTCGCTCCCGACATAGATTTCGCCGTGCGGGTCGCCATCTTTTTCGCGGTACCAGGCGGGGATGCGATGCCCCCACCACAGCTGGCGGCTGATGCACCAGTCCTGGATATTTTCCAGCCAGTGGAAATAGACTTTTTCAAAACGTTCGGGCACGATCTTGATCTGCCCAGCGCGCACAGCGGCCAGCGCTTTTTCTGCCAGCGGCTGGATGCGCACATACCATTGCTCGCTCATCAGCGGCTCGACCACTTCGCCACCGCGTTGGCTGCGCGGGATGCGCGTCAAGTAGGCTTCGGTTTTGATGGTCAGGCCAGCCGCCTGCATATCGCGCCACAGTCGCTCGCGACAGGCATAGCGATCCAGCCCTGCGTAGGGACCAGCCTGGCTGTTCATGCTGGCGTCTTTATCGAGCACATTGATCAGCGCCAGCCCGTGCCTTTGCGCCAGCTCATAATCGTTGAAATCGTGCGCGGGCGTCACTTTCAGCGCGCCGCTGCCGAATTCTCGGTCGACATAGGTATCGGCGATAATCGGAATGCGCCGTCCCAGGATGGGCACCAGCGCTTGCTCGCCGATGAGATGGCGATAGCGCGCATCATCGGGGTGCACAGCCAGCGCCGTATCGCCCAGGATAGTCTCGGGGCGCGTGGTGGCCACCGCCACGGTTTCGCCATTTTCCAAGGGATACCGGAATGTGTAGAGCGTGACTTCTTCTTCGCTCATCTCGACTTCCAGGTCGCTGACGGCGGTCTGCAAGCCCGGGCTCCAGTTGACCAGGCGTGGCCCGCGATAAATCAACCCTTGTTCCCAGAGTGTGATGAAGGCTTGGCGCACGGCTTTCGACAAGCCATCGTCCAGGGTGAAGCGCTCGCGGCTCCAGTCACAGCTTGCGCCCAGCCGTCGCAGCTGACGGGTAATGGCGCCGCCCTGCTCTTCTTTGTATTGCCAGGTGCGCGCCAAAAAGTCTTCATAGCCGATTTCTTCGCGGCTGGTGCCTGCGTCGCGCAGCAGTTTTTCCACTTGCAATTGGGTGGCGATGCCGGCGTGGTCGGTGCCAGGCAGCCACAGGGCCGCTTTGCCGCGCATCCGTTCATAGCGGATCATCAAGTCTTCCAGCGCCGTGAATAGCGCGTGCCCGATGTGCAGGCTGCCGGTCACATTGGGCGGCGGCATGCTGATGACAAAGGGTTGGGCAGCGCTGCCGGCGGCTTCGGGCTGGAAGTAGCCGCTGGCTTCCCAATTGGCATAGATGCGCGCTTCGGCTTCGGCAAAGTCGAAGTTGCGCGGCATGCCGGTCTCTGCTATCGCTTTCATGTCCTCTGCTCCCTATTCGTAGCCGACAATCGTGACACCACAATTACCAAAGAATTCGAGAAGTTCGCCATGCGTTATAGTCTTTGCGCTCTGGTTGAACCGTCTCTGCGCCAGCTGTGTGTAGACATCACACAAAAGCAAAACGCCTTCCATCCCATGACAAGGACGAAAGGCGTGCTTCCGCGGTACCACCTTGATTCAGGCGACAACTGTCCCCTGCGCTCGACGCGCGATGACGGGCGCGAACCGACCCGATTCTACTGGCTTGCGCGTTCTTTCGGGCGACTCCCGGGCGACCTCCGGCATCTTTGCGCCAGCGGGCTTTCAGCCAATGACCCGCCTCTCTGCCGCGCAGGGAAATGCCTGCTCTTCCCGATCAACATCTTTGTCTATTCAATTGTGCGCTCCAAGCCACCCATGGGACTTGAACCCATAACCTATCGCTTACGAAGCGATCGCTCTGCCAATTGAGCTAGGGTGGCGCTGCCCGCAACGCTAGCAAAGTTCGCCGCCACATTCAAGTCCGAAAGTGCTAGCTGGCTTGCTGAGAATTAGGCATAGGCTAAGCAAGCCCCCAGACCCCGGTTCTTTTCCCCCAGAACGAGAAAAGGGAGTTTGTCAGCGATTCATTAGGGTTTAAAGCCCCTCCCTCATTTTGGGGGAGGGGTTTGGGGTGGGGGCATAGCGCGCATGTGAGGGTCTACCCCACCCTGCAGCCCCCTCCCCGAAGCATCAGGGAGGGGGAGCGCATTTAGAGAAAATGAATTCTGATACTCTTTTTTGCAGATTTATAATATACGCACAGGTTTCTCGACGAATCACCATTGCCTATTGAAATGGGAAGGGCCGGGGCTGGGGTAGCAAAAAATGGCCTATCCTCAGCGCAGATTGGGGGAGGGGTTTGAGGTGGGGGCAGCGATTGGCGCGCACAGCATGCCCGCGAGTTTGACTGTGCGCTATACTGTGGCGAAGTGTCGCCAGGAATCGAGACGAATGCCCGCTCATGCCCATCGCCATCCTCGCCGATGAAGTCGTCGATCGCATCGCCGCTGGCGAAGCCATCGAACGTCCAGCTTCGGTAGTCAAGGAGTTGATCGAAAACGCCATTGACGCCGCTGCGACAGCAATCCATATCGAAGCGCAGGCCGGCGGCCGCAAGCTGCTGCGCGTCAGCGACAATGGCACGGGCATCCGCCGTTACGAACTCGAGCTGGCTTTCAAGCGGCACGCCACCAGCAAGTTGCGCAGCGCCGACGAGTTGAGCGCCATCCGCACACTGGGCTTTCGTGGCGAGGCTTTGGCCAGCATCGCCGCGGTCAGCCGGGCCACGATTGTCACCCGCCACCGCGATGAGAACATGGGCTTGCGCATGCAGTGGGAAGGTGGCGTTCTGGGTCGGCAGCAGCCAGTCGGCGCGCCAGCCGGCAGTGTTATCACGATTGAGAACCTGTTTTTTAATACGCCAGCCCGTTTGAAGTTCTTGAAAACCGACAATACCGAAAAGCGCCAGATTTACTGGGTAGTCGCTCGTTATGCCCTGGCCTATCCCCAGGTCGCCTTTGCGCTGCTGAACGATGGACGCGAACGTTTTCGCTCATCGGGCAGCGGGCAACTGGCCGATGTCGTGGCGCGCGTCTTTGGCTTCAAAGAATTCAAGCACATGCTGCCTGTGCAAGCGGCCGAGCCCCCGCGCATGGGTGGCGTGGCAGTCGGCGTGTGCGGCTATGCGTCGCTGCCCCGGCTTCATCGATCCAGCCGCGACCGCATCATCTTCTTCGTCAATGGACGCGCCGTGCAAGACAGCACTTTGACGCACGCTGTGGTGCAGGCTTACGATGGTTTGCTGGGGGCGGGCGCTTTTCCGCTGGCGGCGCTGATGTTGAGTGTGCCGCCCGACTTTGTTGATGTCAATGTGCATCCGACCAAAGCCGAAGTGCGCTTCCGCGACCAGCAGACGGTATTTCGTGCTGTGCAGCGCGCCGTGCGCACGGCATTGCACATGGCAGCGGAAGCTGCGGCTGATGTCGACAGTTGGGCTGCGCCGAGTGGCGGCCCAAGCAGACAAGTCCCGCGCCCCGCTGTCAGTTGGCGGCATGCGCTGGCGGAAGACCCCTTTCACAGCTATCCACCCGACAGCCTCCCCGAGCGAGCCGAAGCGCCAATGCAGCCGCGCAGCTTGCCAGCCCTGCGCGTTTTGGGGCAAGCTGGCGCAGCCTACATCATTGCCGAAGGTCCCGCTGGCTTGTACCTGGTCGACCAAAATGCCGCGCACGAACGCCTGCTTTATCAGCAGCTACAGCGGGATCTGGGCAATGGCGGCGTACCCTGCCAGGCAGTTTCCGAGAGTCAAAGCTTTGTGCTGGCGCCCGAAGATGCAGCGCTGCTCACAGACACGGCGCAGATTTTCGCCCAGCTGGGCTTCGAGCTGGAGGTCTTTGGACCCAATACATTTCTGGCCCGTTCTCTGCCAGCCATGCTTTGCGGTCATGCGCCCGGCGATGTCATCGCGCATATCTTGAACAATCTGCGCGGCAAGGACCAGACAGTTCAA
>JAJDZQ010000063.1 GCA_022824565.1 Anaerolineae bacterium
GTCGCGGGCTTGGCGATCGGCATCGTGGCGTTGACGCTAACCCTGCTGCACAACCAGCTACGCGAGCCGAGCGAAGAACTCGGCAGCTCGATCATCAGCGCGCCCGGCGAGCAGCATGATGGCATGATCGCCATCGACCCGCCACTGGCTCTGCCCGACTTCACTTTGATCAATCAATATGGCATCGCAACCAGCCTCAGCGATCTGCGCGGCCATTTCAGCCTGCTGGCATTCGGATTTTTGCACTGCCCGGATATCTGCCCTTTGACACTGCACGAGCTGCAGCGCGTGCGCGACATGCTGGGCGAAGCGGCAGAGTCTGCGCATTTTGTCTTCATCAGCGTGGATGGCGCGCGCGATACCCCCGAAGCCCTGCGTCATTATTTCGAGTTCCGCGAGATGGACAGCCTGATTGGTTTGACAGGCGCGGAAGCTGTGGTGCGCGAGGCTGGCGACAGGCTGGGGTTGTCGTTCGCTGTCAGCGCAGAAGAAGCGCCCGGCGGCTACCTGGTCAATCACACGGCCGGCGCATTCCTGCTGGACGAGCGAGGACAGTGGATACGGCGCTATCACTTTGGGGTGCCGGCGCGCGCTATCGCCGATGACCTGCTGCGGATGATCAACGGTTGAGCGACAGGTAAGCGCGTGGCACTCGTGGCGCGATCGTACAGACGACTTCATAATTGTTGCTGCCCAGCCAGACGGCAATATCATCGGCGCTGATCTGTTGCTCGCCCTGCCCGCCCAGCAAAACCACTTCGTCGCCGACCTGCACATCGGGGATATGGCTGATATCCACGATGATCTTCTCCATGCTGACGCGCCCAACCAGCGGCGCTTGTTCGCCATGCAGCAAGACATAGCGCCAGGTTTGCGGCGTGCGGCGCAATCCATCCGCATAACCGACTGGCAAAACCGCCAGCGTCGTTTCGCGGCAAGTTGTATAGGCATGCCCATAGCCAACGCGACTGCCCGGCGGCAGGTTCTTCACCTGGGCGACTTGCGTTTTCCAGCGCATGACCGGCTGGAAAGCCTGCATATTCGGCGAATCGGGCATGGGGCGCAAGCCATACAGCAAGACGCCGGGTCGCACTAGATTGAAATAGCTGGCCTGGCAATCCAACAAGGCCGGCGAATTGGCAGCGTGAACGAAGCGGGGCGTGAAGCCATCGGCTTGCATCGCGTCCAGCGCGCGTCGAAATGTCGCCAGCTGTCCAGCGGTGTAGGCAGCATCTTCATCGGCCGCGGCGAAATGCGTATAGACGCCTTCGAACTGCACAGCCGGCGCGGCTCGCAGTGTACGCGCCAAGGCGAGCGCTTCGTCTGGCAACAGGCCCAGGCGATGCATGCCCGTGTCGATCTTGAGATGAATGCGCAGCTTTTCCCGATGATCGCCAAGCGCCGCAAGGGTTTGCGCCGCCAGGTCGCGGTCAAACACGGTGATGCGCGCATCCAGCTCCAGCGCCAACTGGATTTGCCGGGGCGGCACGAGGCTCAACGTCAAAACAGGCGCGTGAATGCCGGCCTCGCGCAGTTGCGCCACCTCTGCCAGGTTCGCCACCGCCAGCATATCCGCGCCATTTTCCAGCGCGGCGCGGGCGATTTGTGGCGCGCCATGTCCATAGGCATTGGCTTTGACGACCGCCAGCATGCCGACAGCATCGCCAGCCAGCCGCTTGATGCAGCGCACATTGTTGCCCAGCGCATCCAGATCGATCTCGACGCGGCTGGGGAAAAGATGCTGGCTTTGCACAGGCTGTCGCATGCGAGCCGCTCCCGCGGGGCTGGGTCATCGGTCAGCTATCGCGCCAGTATAGCAGGCGACAGGCGAGCGCTCACCAACCATGTGCTATACTTCTCGCGTTTTGAAGCCGCTAGGCAGGCAGCCGATGGCATTTGAATTTGAAGTGATCGCCACAGACGGGCTGGCGCGCGCAGGCATCTTGCACACGCCGCATGGCGATATCCCCACGCCGGTCTTCGCGCCGGTGGGCACAGCCGCGACGGTCAAAGCGGTGCCGCCGCGCGATCTGGAAGCGCTGCAAGTCCCGCTGATCCTCGCCAATACCTATCACTTGTTCCTGCGGCCGGGTGATGAGCTGGTCCGCGAATTGGGCGGATTGCACCGCTTTATGCGCTGGGATGGACCCATTTTGACCGACTCGGGCGGCTTCCAGGTTTTCAGTTTGAGCGAAATCAACCACATAGATGCCGACGGCGTAACCTTTCGCAGCCATCTTGACGGCAGCATGAAGCGCTTGACGCCGGCTCGTTCCATGGCCATTCAGCAAAATCTGGGCGCGGACATCATCATGGCCTTTGACCAATGTCCGCCACCCAGCGACCGCGCCGAAGTCGAGGCGGCCGTGACGCGCACCCATGACTGGCTGCTGCAATGTCGCCAGGCGCATCCGCACGACAACCAGCAGGCGCTCTTTGGCATTGTGCAGGGCGGCATCTTCCCCGATCTGCGCGAACAATCGGCGCGCTTCGTGAGCGAACAGGATTTGCGCGGCTATGCAATTGGCGGGCTGGCGGTGGGCGAAACCAAAAGCGAAATGCAGGCCATGCTGGAGCGCACATTGCCCATTCTGCCCGCCGATAAACCGCGCTATCTGATGGGCGTCGGCGAACCGGACGACCTGGTGGAAGGCATCCTGCGCGGCGTGGATATGTTCGATTGCGTGATCCCCACCCGGCTGGCGAGGCATGGCGCCGCCTTCACGCATGACGGGCGCATCAACCTGCGCAACGCCCAATACAAACTTCAGGAAACGCCGATTGATGCCGCGCTGGACAACTACGCCAGCCGCTTTTCACGCGCCTACCTGCGCCATCTGGTGGTGGCGAAAGAGCTGCTGGCCCATTATCTGCTCAGCCTGCACAATATCGACTTTTTGGTGTCGCTGGTGGCAAAGATGCGGCAAGCCATCATAGACGGGCGTCTGCGCGAATTCGCCGGGCAGTTCTTGCCGCGTTACCTAGGCGCGTAGGCTGACCCCCCTCGGTCCCCCCGACGAGTCAGGGGGAAGCTGACCCCACCCCAAACCCCTCCCCGGCGGTCTGTGTCTACGCGACCCAAAATGAGGGAGGGGCTTTTCACACCCCATCAATCCACCTGTCGGGGAGAAGCAAGGGGTTTGCTACCCTCCCTGACTTGTCGGGGAGGGGCTGGGGGAGGGGTCATTCACGCCTGCAAACAAATCGTCTTCATCGACGCGATCGCGATTTGGCGGGGGGAAGGAGCGCGTAAATCCCTGGCGACGATAGAGGATGCGCCGCAGCCAGCGCGAAGTCCGCGAGATGCGCCCACCACCCTGGCTGGCATGACAGCGGCTGGCGCGCTCCCAGGTGTCCAGGTAGTCGGCTATGCGAATGCGCGCGTGCACCGGCTCCATATTTTCCAGTGTTTTTATAGAGTCGACATCGCCATTGACGCCCATGCGCCGCGGATCTTGCCCATTGAGGCGCGCTTTGATGATGCGCTGCCACAACGCAAACCTGGGAAAAGCGGCGTAATACAGCTTCTGCGGACAGGGGTCTGCCGCTTGTTGGCGGAGCTGGTGGAAGGCAGCTGTCGTGGCGCGCTGGATGGCGATGTGGTCGGGGTGTCCATAACCGCCATAGCGATTGAATGTAACGACGACATGCGGCTGTATGTCTCGCATCACCGCCAGAACCGAGTCGGTTACGCGCTGTGGATGCTGCGCCCATTGCCAAGCCAGCGATTTCTCGTGGCGCGATGTCTCACTGCCGGGCATGCCGCTGTCGCGATACCCCAGCATGAATACATCAGCGAATTGCAGGTATTGGCGCGCGCAAGCCAGCTCGCTCAGACGCAAGGCTGCCACAGTCGCGAACCGGCCTTGCAGCTCTGCGGGCACATTGCCAACATCGCCATTGGTCGCGCAGATCAGGTAGACAGCGACGCCATCATCGACCCACTTGGGGATGGCTGCGCCCAATCCAAAACTCTCGTCATCGGGATGGGCAAAGCTAATCAATAGACGTTTGTTTGCCATGTTGGCTTGTTCCTGGCTGGCGACGACCCATGGATTATACTGGCTGCATCTTGCCGCTTGCAGAGCCGTTTCATATACTAAGCCTGCTATTGGGAAAGTCACGGAGTCGCCCACATTGAAGAGGAAATCTTCGCGTTGCCTCGTCGCGAGCCTGTTTGTGAGCCTGCTGCTTTGCGCCGGGCTCGCTGCCAGCCAGGACAACGTCTTGCCCGATCTGCGCTCTCCAGCCATCGTCGCCACGGCGATTGCCGACCGCTACCAGCCGGGGTATGGTTATCCAGTTGGTCCGCGCGCCTATCCAGAAGGCATCAACCCGCTGACGGGCCTGCCCTACCCCAGCGACGCAGCCCGCAGTCGGCGCAATCTCATCATCAAAGTGTCGAATTGGCCCCCGCGCGTGCGTCCACAGCATGGCGTCAACGCAGCCGATATCGTTTATGAATATGAAGCCGAGGGTGGCATAACGCGCTTTGCGGCGATTTATCGAAGCCAGGCACCACAACAGGTCGGTTCCATCCGCAGCGCGCGCCTGTTGGATATTGAGCTAATCCGCATGTACGCCGCCTTGCTCGCCTATTCTGGCACGAGCGAACCGATCAACCGCATCTACATCAATGCCGAATATCGAAACCGCCTACTTTCGCCCTCCCTGGGGCACGATTGCGAGCGCGCCGGGTTCTGCCGCGACGAAACCTATGCGCAACGTGGCTATGAGCACACGCTCTTTGCAAACGCGCAGCAGCTTTGGGACCAGGCCTCGCGCTTGAATGTCAATCAGGGATACCGCGCGTTGGGTTTTCGCTTTGCGCTGCAGGCCGATGCTGGCGGCGACACAGCCTTTGATACCTACACGAACTGGTACAACCGCACCGATGCTCGCTGGCAATATGACGATTCCCGCCAAAAATACCTGCGTTATGCCGATGGCGCGCCGCATATCGACGCCACAGATAGACAGCAGTTGTGGGCGGATAACCTGATCTATTTGCAGGTGCTGCATATTGCACGGCCCGATTTGTTCCCGCCGGGCTCGCCGTATGAGTCGGAAGAACTTGTGCTGCAAGGCCAAGGCAAAGCGCTCGTCTTGCGCGAGGGCAAGCTGTACGAGGGATTTTGGCGGCGCTCGAGCTTGCGAAATGGCGATGCGTTGGAGCTTGTGCACACCGATGGCACGCCAATCGCGCTCAAACCAGGTCGCAGTTGGATCACGATCATGCGCAACCTTAACCAGTTGGAAATTAGCGAGACGCGGCAGGCTCTGGATAGCATCGTCAGCGCAGACGGCTGAGTCATGCGCATGGCCGCAGGATGAAAGACCGACGATTGCAAGCAGCCATGCGCGGCTGTGGGCTGGGAGGCCTGGGTATGGTGCTGGTTCTGACTCTGCTGGCGGTGCTGGGCTGGGTCGGCAGCGATGGCCAGTTCCTCGACCAGGCGCAGACGGCGTTGCTGCGCGTGCAGCTGCGATCACGCCAAACTGAATTGCAGACGCCATTCAGCAAAGAGGGCACGCCGACCCGCTTTTCGATCGAGCCCGGCGCGACCGCAAAGCAAATCGCCGTCGACCTGGTCGAATCGGAGCTGATTGGCGATGCAGGGCTGTTTTTGGATTATGCGCGCGTCGAAGGCTATGACCGGCAATTCCAAGCCGGCGACTACATTTTGGATGCCAGGCAGTCTATCATCGAGATCTCCGAGATGCTCGCTGGCAGCATTCGCAGCTACATCCCATTCCGCAGCCCGGCCGGCGCACGCATCGAAGAACTGGCGGAGATCATCGACAGCGTAGACGAATTTGAATTCAGCGGCGCCGACTTTCTGGCGCTGGTCGAGCAAGGCGCAGAGCTGCCAGTCGATTTGGCGGCTTGGGCAGGCATCCCCGCTGGCGCATCGCTGGAGGGTTATTTCTATCCAGATTCTTATCAACTGCCGCTCACCATCAGCGCCGAAGGCTTGCGCGATATCTTGTTGCGCACATTCCGCGGGGGAGTCGGTGACAGCTTGCGAAATGCTGCGCTGGAGAGGGACCTCACCCTGCATCAAGCCGTCATCCTGGCTTCCATTGTCGAGCGCGAAGCTGTCTTGTGGCAAGAACACAAAGAGATTGCCGGCGTTTATCACAATCGCCTGGCAACCGGCATGCGCCTGGAAGCCGACCCAACCGTGCAATATGCCCTGCACGGCGAGCGCGGCGACTGGTGGGTAAAAATCACCCAGGATGACTATCGCCAGGTGGTTTCGCCGTATAACACCTATCTGGTTGAAGGCTTGCCACCCGGACCGATTGCAAGCCCCAGCTTGTCGGCCCTTATCGCCGCGATATACCCCGCCGAATCGGACTATTTTTTCTTCCGCGCCACCTGCGATGGTTCGTATACCCATCTATTCGCCGTCAGTTTTGAAGAGCATCTGGCCAATGCTTGCTAGAGCCTGGCTGCTGCTGGTCGCGCTGGTTTTGGCAGCCTGCACCGCCCGGCCAGTCGCGCCGGACAAAGTCGCTTTGTTGGCGCCATTTGAAAATCAGTATCGTGAAATCGGCTATAACGCGCTCTATGCTGCCCGGCTGGCGCTGGACGATGCCCAGTCTGATGCGCAGCTGCTGGCGCTGGACGATGGCGGGTCGGTCGAGCTGGCGATCGCGCGAGTCATGGCTCTCAACCGCGACCCGGCCGTCCGCGCAATCATCGCGCTGGGACCACAAGCAACACAAGCGGATGTGCAACAAGCCAGCCAACTGCCCTTCCTCATCGTAGGGAATTGGGGAGCCGACCGCGCCGCCCCGAACAGTCTCTACGCCGCCAACAAACAAACTTCGCAAGCCGGCTCGGCTGGTGACCTGTTCATCCTGGAACAAACGCGCGCGCTGCACGACGACCTGGACGGCAGGCTATTTCATAGCAGCGGCAGCCCGCCCGACGAGGACTTCCGACAGCGCTACCTGGCCAGCGGTCTGTATGTGCCACAGCCCAACCTGCTGGCGACATTGGTTTATGATATCGCCGGGCTGGTCAGTGGCGCGCTAGCCAGCGAGCTGCCGATTGCGCAGACCACACACACCGGCATCAACGGACAGATCCGCTTTGTTGATGGCTATTGGCAAGACGCGCCAGACAACAGCTATATCTATGTCGATGGCGAGATTGTGCCGTCCGCGCCGTGAATCACGCCGTGAAACAGCGGCAGCCGCGCGATTGGACCTGCGTCATAAGCGACCGCCTCGTCCAGCAGCGCCAGCGCCGCAGCCAGCTTGTCGTCGTCGTTGGCATGCACGGTCATCAACCTGTCGCCAGCCGCCACCTGGTCGCCCACATTGGCATGCACTTCGATGCCGACCGCATGGTCGATTGCGTCAGCTTTGGTGGCGCGCCCGGCCCCCAGCGCCAGAGTCGCCCAGCCGACTTTATCCGCGAAAATCGCTGCGACCGCGCCAGTTTCCCGCGCTTTCAGCTCTGCGCGCAGCCTGGCTTTGGGCAAGCGAGCCACATCGTCGATCTGCGCGACATCGCCACCTTGCGCCGCGACCATCCGCAACAGAGGCTGCAGGCCCGCGCCTGTGCCCAGTTGCCGCGTCAATTGGCCGCGGTTTTCTGCCATATCAACAAATCGCTCGCCACGGCCAGCCAGACGCAACATGTGCGCAGCCACTTCAATGCAATGCGCGCGCAGATCGGCTGGTCCTGCGCCCTGTAGAGTCTCGACAGCTTCAGCCACTTCCAGCGCATTGCCAACTGCCACGCCCAGCGGCTGATTCATATCCGAAAGCAGCGCGGCCATATCGCGCCCGGCATCCAGGCCGATTTGCACCATGATCTTCGCCAGGTCGCGCGCTTCTGCCAGGGTCTTCATGAATGCGCCACAACCCAGCTTGACATCCAACACGATGCCATGCGCGCCCGCCGCCAGCTTTTTGCTCATGATGCTACTGGCGATGAGCGGCCGACTCGGCACGGTGCCCGTCACATCGCGCAGGGCATACAGCAAGCCATCCGCGGGTGCCAGCGACTTGCTCTGCCCGGCCAACACCAGGCCGGTGTCTCGGGCGATGCGCCGAAATTCGCTTTCGGACAAGTTGACATCAAAGCCGCTTATCGACTCCAGCTTGTCCAGCGTACCGCCACCAAAACCCAGTCCGCGCCCGCTCATCTTGGCGATAGGCACGCCAAATGAAGCCACCAGTGGCAGCACGACCAGTGTGGTCTTGTCGCCGACGCCGCCGGAAGAATGCTTGTCAACGGCATAATTGCTGATATCGGACAAGTCGAGCAGATCGCCCGATTCCGCCATCGCCAAGGTTAGCTGCACCGTCTCGGCGCGGGTCATGCCGTTTAACGTGATCGCCATCAACAGCGCCGCGGCTTGATAATCGGGGATGCGCCCGGCGGTGTATTCATGCACGAAGAAGCGGATTTCGTCCTTGCCCAGCGGCAGGCCATCGCGCTTCTTTTCGATCAGGTTGATCATTAGCATAAGCAGCGCCCTCCAGTTTCAGACGCGGTTTCGTGGCAGTATAGCGCAGTGTGCTGTTTTGCCCCCACCCCATACCCCTAACCCAAAAAGAGCGGAGGGGCATACCCCCACCCCAAACCCCTCCCCCAAAATGAGGGAGGGGCTTCATAACCGGCTGACAGCGCTAAAATCTCCCCTTCCCTCGTTCTGGGGGAAGGGGCCGGGGGTTGGGGGTCTTGGTTATCATATCCACATACAAAGACACATTCGCCAGATACAGGTTCGCCCAGCCCATAATTGACGAACGGCGCAGCTATCGTTACGATTCAGATCATTCGCTGGCTTGCCATAGATTGAGCGAGGTGAAGTATGACCGAAAAAGCCAAAACGAGCCGACCCAACAATCGGTTGATTATCGCCCTCGTGATTGTCGCCGCCGTCATCGTCGCGCTGGCCTTTGTCATTTTGTCGAGCCAGGGCGGCAGCAACAGCGATGGCAGCGCCTATGCCGATATTCCGCAGGGGCGACAAGACGATGGCGGATTTGTGCTGGGCAGCGCCGACGCGCCGATCACCATTGTGGCTTTCGAAGACTTCTTGTGCAGCCACTGCCAGCGCTTCAAACCGACCGTCGATCAATTCATAGCCGAATATGTGGCGACGGGCATGGCGCGCTTTGAATATCGCATTTTTCCAGCCGTGCATCCTGGTTATTCGCCCTTGGCGGGCAAGTTGGCAGAATGCGCCGATACCTTGCGCCCGGGTTCCTTCTGGCATGCGCACGATGTGCTCTTTGATATCGCCAGCGCCCGCGCCTTCAGCGACCAGTCTTCGCGCACGTTTGCCGAAAGCATGGATTTGGCCTATGCCGATTTGCTGGCCTGCACAGCAGATGCCAAGCAGGCCGATATCGACACGCAGCTGGGGACGCAACTGGGCGTGACCGGCACGCCGACCATCATGGTTCGCTATGGCAGCAGCCAGCCACAGCCCAATCCGTTCGGCCGCCAGACCAATCTCGAACAGTTGAGCCTGTTGGTCGAGCAAGCCAATCCCTAGGGCGCGAGGGTCTACACAATGCGCTCCGTTGCCTGGGATGATGGCGCCGTCAAAATGATCGACCAGCGCGCGCTGCCCTGGCGGCTGGAATTCGCGCGCCTGGAGACAGTTGCGCAAGTCGCCGAAAGCATCCGCAACATGACCGTGCGTGGCGCGCCGGCTATCGGAGCCAGCGCGGCTTTTGGCATGGCTTTGGCAGCCCGCGAATCTGCCGAAGCGGATATGCGTTCTTTGCTGGCCTTTTTGGAGCAGCAAGGCGAATTGCTAAAGACGGCGCGTCCAACTGCGGTGAATCTGGCTTGGGCGGTCGAGCGAATGCTGGAGGTCGCGCATAGCGGCGAGTGCAAGACCGCGGACGAATTGCGAGAGGCGCTGCTGTTGGCGGCGCAACAGATCGCTGATGACGATGTCTCTATCAACCGGCGCATGGGGGCGCATGGGGCGGCGCTGGTGAACGATGGCGCGACCATCCTGCACCATTGCAACACCGGTTCGCTGGCTTGCGTGGACTATGGCACGGCGCTGGGAGTCGTCCGCGCGGCGCACGAAGCTGGCAAGCGGCTGCATATCCTGCTGGACGAGACACGGCCACGCTTGCAAGGCTCGCGGTTGAGCGCCTGGGAGATGGAAGAGCTGGGAGTCAGCTATGCTATCATCCCCGATACGGCAGCGGGCTATTACATGCAAAATGGCGAAGTCGATATGATTTTGGTGGGCGCCGATCGCATCGCCGCCAATGGAGATGTCGCCAACAAGATCGGCACCTATCAACTGGCGGTGCTGGCGGCTGCGCACGACCTCCCTTTCTATTGCGTCGCGCCGACATCGACAGTCGACCTGGCCTTGCCTTGTGGCGATGAGATCCCTATCGAGCAGCGCGACTCCGCCGAAGTGACGACTCCGTATGGGGTGGCGATCGTCCCGGCGCATTATCAGGCGCGCAACCCGGCTTTTGATGTGACGCCACACCATTATGTGACCGGCATTGTCACCGAGCATGGCATCGCCCGCCCGCCTTACACCAAAAGCCTGGCGCGGGCTGTGCGCGGCAAAATCTAAAAAGGGACGCGCAATATGCATACCCTGATTACAGGCTCGATCGCCTACGATTATCTGATGCGCTTTCCCGGGCGTTTTCAGCAACATTTCTTGCCCGACGAGCTGCATAATCTGAGCCTCAGTTTCCTGGTCGATGACATGACCAAGCACTGGGGCGGCACAGCTGCCAACATCGCCTACACGATGGCGCTTTTCGGCGCGCGCCCCAGGCTGATGGGCACGGTCGGGCGCGACTTCGGCGATTATCGGCGCTGGCTAGAAGCAGCGGGCGTCGACTGCAGCACCGTCATTCAGCTGGACGAGGTATTCACCGCGTCGTTCTTCTCCAATACGGACGAAGACAACAACCAGCTCGCTTTCTTTTATGGCGGCGCGATGAACCTGGCGCGCAAGTATGGCATTGGCGCAGCGCTGGCGGACAAGCCCGACCTGGCAGTCATTTCTCCAAACGACCCCGTCGCCATGCTCCAGCTTTGCGACGAATGCCGGCAACAGCGCATCCCGTTTATCTTTGACCCCGGCCAGCAAGTTGCCCGCCTGGCTGGCGACGAGCTGCGGCGCGGGCTGGATGGCGCGTATATGTTGATCGTCAACATCTACGAAGCCAATGTCATCTATGAAAAAACCGGCCTCTCGCTGGATGACATCCGGCAGCGCGTGCGCATCGCTGTCATCACAGAAAGCGAACACGGCTCTAGCTTGTACCAGGGTGGCGAAATTACCAAAGTCAAGTCGTTTGCGCCTGAGCAAATCGCCAACCCGACCGGCGCCGGCGATGCCTATCGGGCTGGCATGCTTGTCGGCTTGAGCAACGGAATGTCCTTGCGGCTTGCGGCGCAGATTGGCACTTTGTGCGCGACCTATGCGCTGGAACATGTGGGCACGCAGACCCACCACTTTTCGCCCGAAGAGTTCGTAGCGCGCTTTCGGCAGCTGGCAGACGACGGTGGCTGCCTGAATGCGCTGCTGGCGTAAGGACGAATCGGCGCGCCTGTGCTAGAATGCCCGCGTTTGTGGAGACGAAGGACAGGAGAATGCATGTCAATCGCAAGTGACATCAAGGATATTGAACTGGCGACTGGTGGACGTTATCGCATAGAGTGGGCTGGGCAAGAAATGCCCGTGCTCGCGCAGATCCGCCAACGATTTGCAGAAGAAAAGCCCCTGGCGGGCCTGCGCGTCTCTGCCTGCCTGCATGTAACGACCGAGACAGCCAACCTGGTGCAGACCTTGCAAGCGGGCGGCGCGGATGTCGTGCTGACAGCCTCCAACCCGCTCTCTACACAAGACGATGTGGCGGCGTCGCTGGTGGCGCACAACGAAATCCCCGTCTATGCCATCAAGGGCGAAGACAACGAAACCTATTATCAGCACATACACGCCGCGCTGGATCATCAGCCGCATATCACCATGGACGATGGCGCAGACCTGGTCGGCACCATTCACAAAGATCGGCGCAAATTGTTGGATACCATCGTCGGCGGCACCGAAGAGACGACCACCGGGGTCATCCGCCTGCGAGCCATGGCCAACGATGGGGCGCTGGAGTTCCCCGTCATCGCCGTCAATGACAGCGCCACCAAGCACTTGTTCGACAATCGTTATGGCACCGGGCAAAGCACGCTGGACGGCATCATCCGCGCCACCAACATTCTGCTGGCCGGGCGGGTGGTGGTGGTGGCGGGTTATGGCTGGTGCAGCCGCGGGATCGCCATGCGCGCCGCCGGTTTGGGCGCAAATGTCATCGTGACCGAGGTGAATCCCTTGCGCGCGTTGGAAGCGGTCATGGATGGCTACCGCGTGATGCCCATGCAAGAAGCCGCGCCACTCGGCGATATCTTCGTCACAGCCACCGGCGACATCCATGTGCTGGATACGGCGCATTTTCTGGCGATGAAGCACGGCGCTATCGTCTGCAACAGCGGGCACTTCAATGTCGAAATCAACCTGGAAAGCCTGGCCGAGCTGGCGGACGGACCACCACAGCGCGTGCGCCCCTTCGTGGAAGCCTATCGGCTGGATGGGCGTTCGATCTATGTGTTGGGCGATGGCCGGCTGATCAACCTGGCGGCCGCCGAGGGGCACCCGGCTTCGGTCATGGATATGAGCTTTGCCAATCAGGCGCTGGCCGCCGAATATATGCTGCGCCAGGTCGATTCGCTGGCTGCGCAGGTCTACACGATCCCCGCCGATGTCGACCAGGAGATCGCCCGGTTGAAGCTGCAGGCCATGGGCGTTGGCATCGACACATTGACAGCGCAACAAGAAGCCTATCTCAATCAGTGGCAAGACGGCACTTGATCGAGGCGCGCCGGGCAGGAAGCCGATCGTGCGAATACTGATTACTGGAGCCGGCGGATTTGTCGGCAGGCATCTTTCTGCACACCTGGCTGTCGCAGAACCAGCTGCCACGCTGATCGGCACGACGCTGCTGCCCGGCGAGACAGTCCATCCTGCGCTGCATGAGTCACGGCGCATCGACCTGGTGGACGAAAAAGCCGTGCGCGCGCTGGTGGCCGACTGCCGCCCCGATACCATCTATCATCTGGCGGCGCAGGCTTTTGTGCCGCGCTCGTTTGACGACCCCTGGGAGACATTGGAAAACAATATCCGCGCCCAACTGAATATCATCCGCGCTTGCCTGGCGCTGGAGATCGGTCCGCGCATCCTGGTCGTCAGTTCCGCCGAGATTTATGGCGCTGCCAAGACATCGCAGTTGCCCATGAACGAAAGCGCGCCCATCCGCCCGACCAATCCCTACAGCGTCAGCAAGGTCGCGCAGGACATGCTGGCTTTGCAATATCACCTGAGCCACGACCTGCCCATCATGCGCGCGCGGCCCTTCAATCACATCGGGCCAGGCCAAAATGCCCGCTTTGTCGCGCCGGCTTTTGCCCTGCAAATCGCCAATATTGAGGCAAACCGCGGCGAAGCGGTTATCTATGTTGGCAACTTGTCGGCAAAGCGCGACTTCACCGATGTGCGCGATATCGTGCGCGGCTATCACGTAATCGCGACGCGTGGCAAAGCCGGAGAAGCCTACAACATCGCATCGGGCGTGGCGCGCAGCATAAAATCGCTCCTGGATACCCTGTTGGGTTTGTCGGCAATAAATATCGAAGCGCGCGTAGACCCGGCTCGCTTGCGCCCTGTCGATGTGCCAGAGATCCGTGGCGATGCGAGCAAGCTGCGCGAGGACACGGGCTGGCAACCGCGCCTGTCGTTCAAAGAGACACTGCGCGATGTGCTGATGGATTGCCGAAAGCGCGTCCAGCAAGGAGAGACCTAGATGGCAAAGAAAGCCCTGATCACCGGCATCACCGGACAAGATGGCTCGTACCTGGCAGAGTTCTTGCTCGGCAAGGGCTACCAGGTTTTTGGCATGGTGCGGCGGACCAGCACAGTCCGCTACGAGCGCATCCAGCACATCCAGCCCGATATTCAGTTGGTGCAGGGCGATATGGGCGACCTGAGCAGCCTGATCACCGCTCTCAGCCAGGTCGAGCCAGACGAAGTCTATAACCTGGCGGCGCAGAGCTTTGTGCCAACTTCGTGGAATCAGCCTGTATTCACCGGCGACATCACGGGTTTGGGCGTGACGCGCCTGCTGGATGCCCTGCGCACGGTCAACCCGGCTATCCGCTTTTACCAGGCATCGAGCAGTGAGATGTTCGGCAAAGTGCGCGAAGTCCCCCAGCGAGAAAGCACGGCATTTTATCCGCGCAGTCCCTATGGCGTCGCCAAGGTGTATGGCCACTGGATCACGGTGAATTACCGCGAAAGCTATGACCTCTTCACTTGCAGCGGCATCTTGTTCAATCACGAGTCGCCGCGGCGGGGTTTGGAATTCGTGACGCGCAAAGTGACCTATCATGTCGCCAAGATTAAGCTGGAGCTGGCGAATGAGATCCGCATCGGCAACCTCGATTCCCAGCGCGACTGGGGATTCGCCGGCGATTATGTGCGCGCCATGTGGCTGATGCTGCAGCAAGACGCGCCTGACGATTTTGTCGTGGCGACGGGCAAAACGCATTCTGTGCAGCGCCTGCTGGAAGTGGCCTTTGCGCATGTCGGGCTAAATTGGCGCGATTATGCCGTGCAAGACCCCCGCTTCATGCGGCCCGCCGAAGTCGACCTGCTGATTGGCGACCCCGCCAAAGCGCGCGAAAAACTGGGCTGGCAGCCCGAGGTCAGCTTTGAAGAATTGATCGGCATGATGGTAGAAGCCGATTTGAAGAAACTGCGCGACAACCCCGACCAGGTCATCTGATGCCTGCGCCGCTGGTCGATACGCACTGCCACCTCAACTTCCCTCGCTATGACCAAGATCGCGATGCCGTGCTGCAGCGCGCGCAGGCTGTTGGGGTCGAGCAGATTATCGTACCGGCCATCGACCTGCCGGGCTGTGCAGAAGCCCTGCAATTGGCGGAGGCGCAACCGGGGATTTACGCCGCGGTTGGCATTCATCCCAACAGCAGCCGCAGCTTTGACGCCAGCAGCATCGAGCGCCTGCGCGAACTGGCATCGCATGAGAAGGTCGTGGCAATCGGCGAGATCGGGCTGGATTATCACTGGGACAAGAGCCCAAAAGCCAAGCAGGTCTGCGCGCTGGAACAGCAACTGGAACTGGCAGCCGAGTTGGCGCTGCCCGTCATCATCCACAACCGCGAGGCCAGCGCAGATGTCATCGAGATCTTGTCGGATTGGGCGACAACTGTGGAACCCAGCTTGCCAGGGCGCTTGGGCGTCTTGCATTCCTTTTCCGCCTCGGCGGATATCGCTGCGCGCGCCACCGAGCTGGGCTTCTACCTCGGCTTTAGCGGTCCTTTGACATTTAAGAAAGCCCACGAGCTGCGCGAGATCGCCCGCGAGACGCCGCTTAAAAAGCTGCTGGTCGAGACTGACGCGCCCTTCCTTTCTCCAGCGCCCTTTCGCGGCAAGCGCAACGAGCCGGCTTGGGTCTGCCATATCAACGCGGCGCTGGCGGAATTGCGCGGCCTGCCCCCCGACCAGATGGCGCGCCAGACGACGGACAACGCAGAGACCTTGTTTGCGCTCTCGCAATCGGGCAAAGCCTGCTAAACTGCCAGTCGACTGCGGGCCGTGGGGGACCTGGCGTGCGTGACCTGTCCATCGTCATTGTCAGCTGGAATGTGCGCGACTTGCTGGATGCCTGCCTCGCCAGCTTGCAACGGGCGCGGCTCTCGCTTTTTGGTAGGGATGACAGCTTGCCCAGCGCCGAGATTATCGTGGTCGACTCCGACAGCAGCGATGGCAGCGTCGACATGGTGCGCGAAAGCTATCCGGCTGTGCAGGTGCTACCGCAATCCCAGAATCTCGGTTTCTCGCGTTGCAACAACATCGGCCTGGCAAAGGCGAGTGGGCGCTTCATCCTGCTGTTGAACCCAGATACAGAGGTCCAGCCAGACGCCATCGGCGCGCTGATTGACTACCTGGATGCCCATCCAGACGCGGGCATCATCGGACCGCATACACTCAACAGCGATGGCAGCCACCAGTCGACACGGCGGCGCTTCCCGACCATTTGGACTGGCCTGTTTGAAAGCACCTGGCTGGCGGGCTTCGCGCCGGCCGGGGTCGAACGCGCGTATCGGATGCTGGATACGGCCAATTGCGCTGTGCTGGATGTCGACTGGGTTCAAGGCTCGGCGTTGATGCTGCGGCGAGAAGTCTACCGCGCAATCGGCGGGCTGGACGAAACCTACACGATGTATTTTGAAGAGCTGGATTATTGTCGGCGCGCGAAAGCAGCGGGCTGGCGAGTCGTGTATCATGGCAAAGCCTGTATCACACATCATGGCGGGCAATCCAGCCAACAAAATGTCGAGCACACGCAGATACACTTTCACACCAGCAAGCTGCGTTATTTTCGAAAACACCATGGCACAGCCGCGTATGCCCTGCTGCGGACGTTGCTGCTGGCGCAATTCGGCTGGCAACTGGCCTTGGAAAGCCTGAAAGGAGCGCTCGGGCACAAACGTGATCTGCGGACACAGCGCGTGCGCCATTATTGGAAAGTACTGCGCAGCGGCTTGAAAGCCAAACCATGAAGATCGGCATGATCAGCGGCGAATACCCGCCCATGCCCGGCGGCGTTGGCGATTTCACACGGATGCTGTCGCACCGCCTGATGCGGCACGGGCATGATGTGCGCCTGCTTTGTCGCGCAGGCTGTAGCGATGAGCTGCTGCCCATCAGCACAGTCGACAACTGGAGTATTGGCGGCACGGCGTCTGTGCGCGCCTGGCTGCGCCGCATCCAGCCCGATGTGGTCAATATGCAATTTCAAACCGCCGCTTATGATATGTCGCCACTGGTGCATTTCTTGCCCGGGTTCAGCGATGCGCCCTTCGTCACAACATTTCATGATCTGCGCTTTCCCTATTTGTTTCCCAAAGCGGGACGGCTGCGCGACTGGATCGTCATACGCCTGGCGCGCGCATCGACTGGCGTTATCACCACCAACCAAGAAGACAATGCTCGCTTGCAGGCTCTGCCGCGGCGGCGCGTAATCCCCATCGGCAGCAGCATCGCTCCCCAAACCGTGTCGGCAGCGCGGCGCGAGCAGATTCGGCACAAGCTGGGCGCGCTGCCAGGCAGCTTTGTGCTGGGGCATTTTGGTTTTCGCAATGCGTTAAAAGGCATCGACTACCTGCTGGAGGCGATGTCGGGGCTGCGCAGGTCTGGGCGCGACTTGCGGCTGGTCTTCATCGGCGGACGGCGTGGCGATCCCGAAGCAGGCGCAGAAACCGATTATGCTTCGCGATTGGAGGCCAGCATTAACCGTCTGGGTTTAGGCGCTGCGGTGCAGTGGACGGGCTATCTGGACGAACCGCAAGTGGCAGACTGGCTGGGAGCGGTCGACCTGCTTGCTTTGCCCTTTGCCGATGGCGCGTCGTATCGGCGCAGCAGCCTGATGGCCGCCATAGCCTTGGGTTGCCCCATTCTCACGACGCAGCCAGCCGTTGATGTGCCGGCTTTTCGGCATGGCGACAACCTGTGGCTGGTCCGACCGCGATCTGCCGAGGCTATCGCGCAAGGCATTCAGAAGCTGATGACGGATGACAGGCGGCTTTGCCAACTGCGAGAGGGGGCAAGCATGTTGCGGCGGCGCTTCGACTGGGAGCTTATCACAAAGGAAACTGCCGAATTTTACCGCGAAGTAATTGACGTTCAGCGATGAGCGGATTGCGGCGGTTGGTGAGGCATGTGGATGCGCAGGCGGTCGGCGCGCTGATCGTGCTGTGGCTGTTTTTCTTTTGGCGTTTGTTCACGCCGGTCGCGGACGACCAGGCTTCGCTGGCAAAAGGCGACTTCAGCGGGCAATTTGTCGCATTTGGCGGGTATCAATACCAGCGCATGACGCAGGGACAGATCCCCCTGTGGAATCCCTACAACAACGGCGGCTTGCCATTCATCGCCGATACGCAGGCAGCAGTCTTCTATCCACCGCGCTGGCTGACAATCGGCTTGAGCTACCACCTGGGCGGCTGGACTTACAACTCGCTGCAGCTGGAGATGGCATTCCATGTGCTGCTGGGCAGCTTGCTGATGTACCTGTTTGTGAGGCGGTTGACGCGCGACACCGTCTGCAGCCCGCTCGCCTCGTTGGTGGCCGCGTTGGTCATCGGCTATGGCGGTTATATGACCGGTTATCCACCGCTGCAGCTGGCGGTATTGGAAGCCGCGATCTGGTTTCCGCTGATTGCGCTGGGCATCCTGGAAGCCACGCGCGCCGCCTCGCTCTCGCCGCATTATCTGGCTTTGGCGGGCCTCGGCCTGGGGATGTCGTGGCTGGCGGGCCATCCACAGACGAGCTTCTTCCTCACTTACTTGGGCGCTGCCTACCTGGCTTATCGCTGTTTTGCGCTGCGGCTGGGCTGGTGGCGATTTCTGTTCAGTTTGGCGCTCTTCGCGGCGGTTAGTTTTGGGGTGACGGCGGTGACTATGCTGCCGGGCTTGGAATACTTGCAATACACATCGCGCAGCGGGCTGGGGTTCGCGGCCAAGGGGCATGGCTTCCCATTCCAGGATATTGCGCAAATTGTCTATCCGGGTTCGGTCAGCCAGTGGTCGCCGCTCTATGTGGGGCTGCCAGCGCTGTTTTTTATTGCTATAGCCTTGCGCCAGCGACCACCAGAAAGTCGCTTTTGGCTGGCTGTGGCGCTCTTTGGCTTGCTGCACAGTCTGGGCGACAAGGGCGTTCTATTCGACTTAACTTACAACTTTGTGCCGGGCTTGCGCTACTTCCGCGGGCAAGAGCGCGCAGCGGTGGTTGTCGCCTATAGCCTGGCCACACTGGCGGGGCTGGGCATGGCGGCTTTTGCCAATTTGCCCAATCGCATCCTGCGCTTGCGCACTCTGCGCTATTGGCTGGGGTTCACTTGTCTGCTGGCTACGATTGCGCTGGCTGTCTTGATTGCGTGGACGTTGGACTCGCGCGCACTGGGCGGCTTTGTAGAAATCGCGGCCCGCAGCGCGATTGTGGCGGGGGCGGCATATTTCGTCCTTTTGCGCTTTGCCGATGCGCCCAGGCTCGCCGCCTTCCAGGTGGCAGTCGTCGCGTTGATCGTCTTTGACCTATTCGCCGTCAATATGGATCATCCAGCCAATTATGACGACAAGCCCCACCATGAACAGCTGAGCATGCAGCCGCCACACCTCGTACAGCAGGCGCTGGACGACAGCAACGGTGGGCAGCCCTTCCGTGTCGATGGTTTTCGTGGCCTGCGCGAAAACAATGGCAGCCTGTATGGCCTGATGGATATGCGCGGCATCAGCCCGCTTTTCCTCAAGGGCCCCTACCACATCATTCACCGCAATTACGTCGACAACGCCTTGGCTTGGGAGCTTTTCGCCGTCAAATATGTTTTCAGCCACAAGGAAACGCTCTCTGTGCCCACGCAGGTCATCGACAGCCAGGCCGAACATGACGGCGTCGTCTATCTGCATCGCCTGAACGACCCGCGCCCCTTCGCCCGTCTTTATTATGCTGCGGACGTGGTCGACAGCGACCTATGGGCGCGCGAACTGATGGCCGATCCGCGCTATGACGAGCGCGAAAAGCTTGTCCTGCATCAAGCGCCGAGTCTGCCGCTGTCCGGACAGGAGTCCGCAGGCCAAGCGCGCGTCGTCTCTTTCGCGCCGGAAGAAATTGTGCTGGAAATCGAGACGGCGGAAAATGCGCTGCTGTCGCTGTCCCTGCCCGATCATCCCGGCTGGGCCGCTTCTCTCGACGGCGAGCCCATCCGCATACTGCGCGCCTACGCCGGCCTCAGCGCAATCGAGGCGCCGCCCGGTCAACACACGCTCACCCTGCGCTTCTCGCCAGCCAGCTTTCGCATTGGCGCGGTCATCAGCGCCATCACCTGGATCGGCTTGGCGCTCTTCGCGCTTTGGACGCTTCGCCGGAGATAAGAGATGCCCAGCGCAAACTCAATGGCAATCTGGATCAGCCAACTGGACCGCCGCTTGTATGCGATCGCAGTCGGCCTGTCAATCGGCATCGTTGGCGCGGCGATCGGCCTGCTGATTGCCGGGCTGGGGCCGCTGCTGGCGACGGCGGCTCTGTTTGGACTGCTCGCCGGCTTGTATGTCATCACCGACGTGCGGATCGCGCTCTACGGCATTGTTCTCATCGTATTGCTGCTGCCATTCGGGATTCTGCCGGTCAAGATCGCCATCACGCCAACGCTGCTGGACCTGGCTCTGGGCGGCTTCCTGCTGGTTTACCTCTGCCAGTGGATGACCGGGCGCCGCGGCGGCATCAAGCTGACGCCGGCGCACTCGCTGATCGCGCTCTACTTGATGTGGCTGGTGCTCGCCTTCGCCCTGGGCTTGCGCCATGCCGCACCAAGCTCGTCAACCTTGCGCCAGTTCGCCGAGACGATTCTGAGCATCAGCCTGGTATTCATCCTGGTCGACCTCTTGCGCAGCCCGGCCATGCTACGGCGCCTGGTGTTGGTGATTTTGCTGGCGATAGGCGCGCAGGCTTTTCTGGCTGTCGCGCTTTATGCCGCGCCCGACAACCTGGCCGAGGCCCTGCTCGCGCGGCTGTCCCGCATCGGTTATCCGGCCGGCGGCGTCATCCGCTACATCGAGGACAACCCGGCCCTGCGCGAACGCGCCATCGGCACCTGGGTCGACCCCAACGCGCTTGGCGGCATCCTCGCGACCGCGGCCATCATGAATGCGCCGCAAATCGCTTCCAGCAAACCGGTTATCCGCCGGCGCTGGCTAACGCTGCTGATATTTCTGCTGGTGGCGCTGGCGCTCTTGCTGACCGCGTCGCGCGCGTCATTCCTGGCGCTGCTCGCCGGTCTGCTCGTCATCGCTACCGTACGCTATCGCCGTCTGCTGCCGCTGCTGGCGCTGGCCGCCTTGCTGTTCCTCGTCCTGCCGCAGACGCAGGACTATCTCGACCGCCTGGTCCAGGCCTTTCAAGGCGCAGACCTGGCCACGCAGATGCGCCTGGGCGAATGGAATGACTCGCTGAACCTGATTGGGCGCTATCCCTTGGTGGGCGTGGGTTTTACCGGCACGCCCGATATCGACATCTACACTGATGTCGCCAATATGTACCTGATGATGGCTAATCAGATCGGCTTAAGCGGCCTGCTGATCTTCCTGATCGCCATGGCCGGCGTACTCGTTTACGGCGCGCGCGCCTGGAGCGCCGCCAAAGCGCAAGCGGACTTCGCCGCCATTCACCTGGGCTTCCACGCGGCGCTGATCACGGGTCTGGTCAATGCCGTGGCCGATTTGTATTTTTTCCGTCTCGACTTCCAGTCGTCCATCACCTGGTTCTGGCTGATTGTCGCCCTCTGCCTGGCCAGCTCGCGTCTGGCGCGCCAAGCCGCGTCCGAGCCAGGCTGAAGCCACCGTTGCAATCAGCGCGGGAATCGTCTAGCATAGCCTGCCTACAACTGAATCACAGCTTTCCGCTCCGCCAGGCAACAGCATGCGGGGCTATAATCCAAGGAAAGGAACACTCATGAGAGACTATGAACTGACGTTCATTATCCGCATCCTGCCGTCAGACGAAGAAGTCAATCAAGCCATCGACCAGGTCATCAGTTTCATCGAAATGGGCGACAATGGCGTGGTAAAGAGCGTCGACCGCAAATTGTTCGGCCGCCGCAGACTGGCTTACGAAATCAACGGTCAGCGCGATGGCCACTACGTATTCATCAAGGCGTCGATTCAACCCGACCACCTGGTGGAATTGGAAACGGAACTCAAGCTTTTCGACTCCGTCCTGCGCTATTTGCTGGTGCGGGAAGAAGGCGAAGTCAAAGCTCCGGCCTAGGTCGGAAGCGCGACCTGTAACCGAGCCGCGCCTCGCCTGGCGCGTCCGAATCACATGCAAATGATGAATGGAGAACATGAAACGTGAGCGAAAGCACAGAGGCCAGAAAAGAAAGACCACAATCCAGATCCGCTTCGGCGCGCGGGGGTGGCGGACGCCGCGGTGGCCGTCCCTGGCGGCGGCGTGGTCGTGGACGGCGCGGCCGGACCACCTATTGCCCGAAAGGGCGCTGCTTCGACTACAAGGATTTTGACACCCTTTCACGCTACGTGAACGAAGGCGGCAAGATCAAGCCGCGGCGCCAAACCGGCAACTGCTCGCGCTGCCAGCGTGAACTGGCGCGCGAAATCAAACGGGCCCGTCACCTTGCGCTGCTGCCATACGTCGAGTAGGGCTAGCGGTTACTCAAGGCAGCGACCTGCCGCTCGCAGTGAAAAGGGCATCTGCCAGCGCGCGCTGTCTACTGCATATCAATTGAGGAGTTTGCGGATTCTTGTCGAAGAAGTCTCAAACGACTGGCTTGCCCAGACGCCGCAGACGGCGCGCGCGTGCGGCGGCGGAGGGCGCGGAAAACATCACGCCAAGCGCGGACGAGTCGTCCTATAAGAGCCGCGCCGAACGCGAAGAAGAATTGCAAAGATGGGTGATTCGCGGCGTCATCGCCGTCGTCGGCATCTTGATCCTGTTGGTGGCTGTCGCTTTCGGCTTTGAACAGCTTATCATTCCCAACCAGGTTGTGGCTTCGGTTGATGGCGCCGGCATCAGCGTTCGCGAGTTTCAGCAGGAGTACTTGCTGGAACGGAATCGGCTCCTGCTGCAGCTCAACCAGATTCAAGACTCCGGCATCGATTTTCAGCAACTGGCGCAGCAAGAACCCTACTCCACCTGGATCAATGAAGCCAATGTGCCCGACCAACTGGGCTTGCGTGTAATGAACGACATGATTGACGACCGCTTGCTCGCGCTTGAAGCCTCGTCGCGCAATGTCAGCGTGAATGACGCCGCCGTCCAGGAGGCGGTTGAGGAGTATTTCGGCTTTGACCCGACGGCTGTGGCGTTGATCGGCGCTGAGCCGACCGCGACGCTTGAGCCTACAATTACGCCCACGCCCTACGTCTCGCCGACACCAACCGCAACGCCCGAACCGACTGCAACGCCGGACGCCGAGGCCACCGCCGAATCCGAAAGCGCGACCGCGGTCGAGGAACCGGCGGTTACGCCACAGCCGACAGTTGTCGAACCAACCCTGAGCGCGGATGAGGTGCGCCAAAACTTCGTCGATGCCGAGCGCGACTACCGCGCTTATTTTGACCGCGCGGGCGTGGCCGATGAAACCTTGAACGCCTTATTCGAGCGCAATGCGCTGGAGACGCTGCTGGCCGCTGCGCTGATTCCTGACGATGCCGGGCTGCTTTACGCTGATGTTCGGCATATCCTGGTAGACGATGAAGCAAGCGCGTTTGCCGCAGTAGAAGCGCTGAACGACGGCGAGTCCTTTGCCGCCCTGGCGCGCGCTATTTCTACCGACCCGGGCAGTGGAGCGCGCGGCGGTGAGCTGGGCGAGGCTTACGTCGGCAACTACGTGCCCGAATTCCGTCAAGCCATCGAAGCGGCGGAAGTTGGCGCCTTGGTCGGGCCAGTCCAAAGCGAATTCGGTTTCCATGTCCTGCAAGTGCGCAGCAAGGAAGAACGCAGCGGCGCTGACCAGGACTCACAAAGGGAGCGCGCGCGGCAGCAGGCCGTGGAACAGCTGAAAGATTCCCTGCGTGAAGAACGCGATGAAGCGGTCGAGATATTCGACATTTGGCTGGATCATATTCCGCGCAGCTGAGCGACTGACCATAGCAGCTTCTGAAGGCGGCAGGGCAGGTTGCGCCTCTGCTCCGCCGCCACAGTGTAGCTCTTGACCCCTCGTCTTTTCACTTTGCCCCGCCACGCGACTCGTCTATAATGCTGGCATGAGCGTCAACCCTATCGACAAGCTGGAATGCCAGCTTGAATCGCTGATTGAAGGCGCCTTTCTGCGCTTGTTCCGCCGCACCATCGACGCGCGCGATATCGCCGTCCTGCTGCTGCGGGCGATCGAGGACAACGCCGGCGTACCAAACTCGCTGCGCGAGCGGCCGGCCGCGCCCGATCACTTTCAAATCCAGATGAATCCGGCAAACATTCGCGACTTCCTGGCCGAATACCCGGATTTCTCCCAGCGTCTTGCGCGTCTTATTGTTGATTTGAGCGAAGAATCCGGCTTTTTGCTGTCAGCGAACCCCACTGTCCAACTGCTTGCCAACCACAAACTGACGGCGCTTGAAGTGACAATTGCGGCGAAACACTACCGGTCAACGCGCGGGCAAACCGCCAGGATGCAGCCGGTGAATGCATCAGTTGAACAAGGCGCTGCTCAGAATCCCGCGCTGCATATCAGCGACGCGCGCGTCATTCCACTGGTAAAGTCCGTCGTCAATGTTGGGCGCGAGCGTTACAACGACATTGTCATCGCTGACGGCTATATTTCGCGCCACCATTTGCAGCTGCGGAAACGTTTCGGCTTTTACTCCCTGTTTGATGTCAACAGCCGAGGCGGAACGCGCGTCAATGACAACAACGTGGCCGAGCATCGACTGCAAAATGGTGATGTGATCGCCATCGGCCGCACAACACTCGTCTACACGGATGACAATGAGCAGCTTGCCGGCGGCGGAACGACACAGATTCTGCAGTCGGGCTAGGTCGCTACGGTGAACATTGAAGTCACGATTTTTCTTCTGCGCCTGTTGGGGGTGCTTAGCCTGCTCGGATTCTTGCTGGCGCTGTTTGTCGTCATCTGGCGCAATGCCGGCGCCGCCGTTCAACCGCTGGCCGCGGCTGGCGCCGGGCCCGGTTACCTGGTTTGCGAGCAGCCGAGACTGGCCGGCGATGCCCTTCGCTGCACACTGCGGCCGATCGTTACCCTGGGCCGGGCGGCCGGCAACACAGTTGTCGTCAGTGACGATTTCGCCAGCGCAAATCACGCGCGGATTTTGCTTGAGAGCGGTAAGTGGTGGTTGGAGGACCGGCAGAGCCGCAACGGCACGCTGCTCAATGGCGAGACAATCATTCGCCGCACGATCCTTACGGACGGCGACGAGATCGGTATCGGCAGACATCGCTACCGGCTGCATCTGAATCAGGAGAATTTGGCGATTTAGCGCGGAGCCAACTGTCGCCAGAAACGGTGCAGCAGCGGGCCCGCAAGGAGGCGGACGATGGAAACAGTACGAATAGCGGTTATCGGCGGATCCGGCTTGTACAACATGCCGGCCATCTCGGACCTGGGCGAAGTCTCACTGGACACGCCCTTTGGCAAACCCAGCGGCGTCATCCGCATCGGCAGCCTGGGCGGCAAGCGAATTGCCTTTCTGCCGCGGCACGGCGAAGGCCACGTGCTGTCGCCATCAACCCTGCCGTACCGCGCAAACATCTTTGCCTTGAAGCAGCTGGGCGTCCGCTTCATCATCGCGGTCAACGCCGTCGGCTCCCTGCGCGAGGACTATGAGCCGGGCCACATCGCCACCCTCGATCAAATCATCGATTACACCATTCAGACACGTCCGCGCTCTTTCTTTGAAGACGGTCTGGTCGCGCATGTCTCGGTGGCGGACCCGACCAGCGCTTACTTGCGCGGCGTTATGGCTGACGCTGTCGAGGCAGCCGGCGGAACCGTCCATCGCAGCGCGACGATTCTGGTCGAAGACGGCCCGCGCTTCGCCACGCGCGCTGAAAGCCACTTGTTCCGCGCCTGGGGCTGCCACTTGATCGGCATGACCTCGGCGCCGGAGGCATTCCTGGCGCGTGAAGCCGAAATCGCCTACGCCTCGCTGGCGCATGTCACCGATTTCGACAGTTGGCACTCGCACGAAGCCGATGTCACTTCCGATCTCGTCATTGAAACGCTGTTCAAGAATATCGAGCTGGTGCGGCGCGCGCTCGCCATCGCTCTCGAGCGAATCGACGAGGACCAGATAGATCCGGCCCACACCGCGCTCGGGGCCGCGCTGGCCACCCCGCGCGCAGCGATGGATGCCAATGTGATCGACCGGCTCCGCCCAATCCTGGCGCGCGTACTCAACCTTGACTAGGACGGACGTCGATAACCCGCTGCCTGTTGTCCGCGCTGTTGTTGGGTCACGCGGCCGCGGCAATGTCTGGCTGCTCTTGCTGTTGGCGGGTGGTTTTGTGTTCGCCGGCATGGCGTCGATAACGGTAACGCGCGCGTCCGCTGGCGAGCCATGGGCCGGATTCGCGGTTTGGATACTCTGCACGCTGGGCGCGGCGAGCATGCTGAAATGGCGGCTGCCGAACCATGATCCCTTGCTGCTGGCTTTGTCGATGTTTCTCAGCGGCTGGGGCCTGGTGGCGATAGAACGCCTCGCCCCGGCCTTCGCAAGCCGTCAAGCGCTCTGGCTGATGATCAGCGTAACGGCCATGCTTGGCATCGCGGCTTTTCCTCATGTTTTGCGCTGGCTGCGCGGCTACCGCTACAGTCTGCTGGCGGCGGCTTTGCTGCTGCTGGCGGCGACCATCGTCCTGGGCCGGAATCCCTCGGGCCTGGACTTCGCCCCGCGGCTTTGGCTGGGTTTGGGCGCCTTCTACTTCCAGCCCTCCGAGCTTATGAAGGTGATCCTGGTCGCCTATATGGCCAGCTATCTCGCCGAGCAAAACACGGCGCTTCGGGCGCGAACCGGAACATCCGCCGGCGCCACCGGCCTCTCACTGCGCCTCGTCGGGCCCATTTTGCTGATGTGGCTGCTTTCTATGGTGATTCTGGTATGGCAGCGGGATTTGGGCACGGCCATGCTGTTTTTCATCGTCTTCATTTTGCTGCTCTACCTGTCCAGCGGCGACCTGCGCCTTGTCCTCAGCGGCGCGCTGCTGGTGCTGGTTGCGGGCATCGTGGCTTATCAGCTCTTTGATGTCGTGCAGCTGCGCGTGGACATTTGGCTTGACCCCTGGCCCGAAGCCGATGGACGCGCCTATCAGATCGTACAGAGTTTGATGGCTTTCGGCGCCGGTGGCGTCGCCGGCGCCGGGGTTGGTTTGGGCTCGCCCGGCTACATCCCCGTCGTCCACTCCGACTTTATATTCGCTGCCATTGCCGAGGAGTGGGGCCTGCTAGGCGTTGTCGCCATTTTGAGCAGCTTCGGCGTCCTGGCTTGGCGTGACCTGGCCATCGCCCTGAATCACCACGGCAGCGCGTTTCACAGGCTGCTGGCCGCCGGCTTGACCATGACCTTGCTGGTGCAAGCGCTGATGATCATGGCGGGCGTGCTGAAGTTGCTGCCTTTGACCGGCGTCACGCTGCCCTTCATTAGCTACGGCGGCAGCTCGCTTTTCGCCTGCCACATCATGCTGGGTCTGCTGCTGCGCTTGTCCGCCGGGGCGCGCTAAATGCGGTATTCGCGGACGATACGTCATATCCTGGCCGGGACCTTAATCTGTCTGGCGCTGGTCGGACTCTCGGCCGCGTATTGGGCTTTGGCGGGCCCAAGCTCCTTGCTGCTGCGGGAAGACAACCCGCGCATTATCGAAGCCCAGCGGGATATCTTGCGCGGCGCCATCTATGACCGCCAGGCGAGACCCCTGGCGGAGACGGTCCGGCTGGACGCAGGCTTGGCGCGGCGCTATCTGCGCCCATCCACCTACAGCATCATCGGCTATTACAGCCTGCGCTATGGCGCGGGCGGCGCGGAATCGGCCTACGACGAGCAGCTGTCAGGCGACCGTCCGATCGAGAACATTGCCGACTATTTCCAGCGCCGCATTCTGAATCAGCCCCAAGTCGGCTCGGATGTCATGCTTACCCTGGATGCCGAAATCCAGGCAGCGCTCTTCCGCGCTTTGGATGGCGCCGCCGGGACGGCAGTTGTCCTGGACGCCTTTACTGGCGCAGTGGTCGCTCTGGTTAGCCAGCCTGGTTTCGATCCCAATTCACTGGATGCGGATTGGCCAAGACTGATCGAAGCGCCGGGTAATCCCTTTTTCAACCGGGCGCTGCAGGGCAACTATCCACTCGGCGGCAACATGTACCTCATCTGGCTGGCGCAGGCAATTGAAAGCGACTTTGATCTGTCCTGGAGTTTTACCGCCGCTGCGGATCCAGTCGATCTAGGCGATGGCATGATATCCACCTGCCTGGTTGATGAAGCTGCTGCCGAGTTAACCTTGGGCGAAGCTCTTGCATATGGCTGTCCTGCGGCTTTCGCAAGCTATCGACAGACCGAATCCGCCGCGACTGTCGACGATATGCTTGCACCCTTCGCCTTCCATGAGCCTCTGACCTTGCCTAGGTTCCCGCAGCCGGAGTCAATCGATATTCTGACGAGCGCCGCCGGTCTCAGCCCCGCCGTGCTTGAGTTGCGGCACGCGCTCGGCCAAGGCGAATTGACCACGACGCCGCTCCATCTTGCCGCGATAATCGCCGCGATCGCAAATGACGGACTGGCGGTACAGCCCGCGCTGCTATCGGGCTTGCGTCCGCCGGAGACGGAACGATGGCAGCCGCAACGAGTTCAGACAGCCGGCCGGCGCGTGATGGAAGTCGAGACAGCTCAAGCCCTGCAACTGGTTATGCGAGATGCGCGGGCGAAGCTCTGGGCGCCGCCGCCAGACTCCTCGCTGATCGGCGCCTATATCGCCAGATCTTATTCCGGCGAAGAGACGCAGCTCTGGCTGAACGGTTTCGTTGCGCCCGACAATGACGGCGCCCTCGCCTTTGTCGTCCTGCTGGAAGACACGGAAGACGTGACCCGGCTTCTTTCCATTGGGCGCGATTTACTCGACGGCTTTGCGAACCAGCAATAGACGCCGCGCCTGCTTCAGCGCCTGCCATGCCGACGCTTTAGCCGAGATAGGCGAAGTCCCGGTCCTCAAGCCGGCGATTAAAAGCGGCCAACTCGCTGTCCCTGAGATTCTCGAAGGCGTCAATCTGAATTTGAATCGCGCCGGAAAGCTGGTCAAATACCTCGTACGATTGCAGGGTCGGCGGGAACTCTCCCAACCCAACCACCGCCGGCAGGCCGCTCAAGCGCCGCAGGGTGTCCGTACCCTGATTCACGCGTCCGGCCCAGCCTTCGCGTAAGTCGGGCACGAAAATCTTGCTCTCAATCGCTTTCACTTGATCGCAGAGTTCAGCGGCCCTTTGAGCCAGATCTTCTTGATCAGCCGAGTCCGACAGTCGCTCTTGCAGACTGCCAAGCTGGCTGCGGTAACGGCGCATGCTGTTGATCGCCGCGGTCGCATCGGCATAGCAGTCGTAAATTTTCACCAGCAGATCGAATTGTGCTTGCAACTCCGCTTCAGATGCCGACGATGTCGCGTCCTTAATCAGCTCTACGCTCTGCGTATGCTCCTCACCGCCGACCGCCAGCGTCATCTGATATGGGCCCGGCGGCACGGTCGGGCCGGGCATCCGCTCAAATTGCGGATCTTTGCTGTTTAGTGCCGGCGACGTTGGCAGGCGCATGTCCCAGACGAAGCGATTCCAACCGGCTTGCGCTGTGAGATAGACGATGGTCTTGTCCGGCTTCTCCTTCTGGCGCTGCCGATCCGAGTCATCCATGCTGCTGAATTCACGGACTACCCCGCCGGCCGCGTCTGCAATGCTCAGCTTGATTTTTTCGGCTGGCGCCTCGGGCAGAAAATAGCTCACGAGAACGCCGCGCGGCAAGTTTTCGCCAGAATCGAGAAACTTGCGCACTACTACATTTTCGGGGGTGGTCGTGTGCGTATAAGCCGCCGAGACGCCGGTCGAGCTCATGTAAGTCTTGCCCGGCTGATCGACCAGGCGGCGCCCGTCAATGCTTTCCAGAACGCGCTGAGTAGCGCGCGGCTTGAGCAACAGCGCTCCGGATTCAGCCATGTCAGCGCTCAATTGATGCAGTCGCGTCAGATCGTCCAGAATCCAGAAGGAACGCCCATGCGTGGCGGCGACGAGGTCGCTGTTCTTGACCAGCAGATCGTGAATCGGCGCGACCGGCAGGTCCAGTTGCAAGGGCTGCCAGTTGGCGCCGTCATTGAACGAGACGTAAACGCCCGTTTCTGTGCCCGCGTATAGCAAGCCCTGGCGCGCCGGATCGCAGCGAATGACCCGCGTGAAGTCGTCTTCCGGGATACCGTCGTTTATTCGCGTCCAGGACTGACCGTAGTCGGTGGTCTTGTAAAGATAAGGCGCATAGTCATCGTGCTTGTAACGCAAAGCCGCCAGGTAGCAAGTCGCCGGATCGTGAGGCGAGAGTTCCAGCGTACTCACCAGCGACCATGGCGGCAAATTGGACGGCGTGATATCCACCCAGGTCTCGCCATTGTCCTTTGTGATATGCACCAGCCCGTCATCGGAGCCGGCCCAGATCACACCGGCTTCATGCGCTGATTCCGCCAGCGAGAACACAGTTGCGTAGACTTCCGCGCTCGCACCTTCGCGATTGACCGGACCGCCGGTGATGCCCAGTGTCGCGGGATCAGCGCGCGTCAAGTCCGGGCTGATCGGCTGCCAACTGTGCCCCTCATCAGTCGACTTGAAGACCAGATTGCCGCCGATGTAAAGCGTATCCGCATCATGCGGCGAAAAGACGATGGGGTAGGTCCAGGCGAAGCGATACTTGTAATCAGCCGCCGCCTCGCCCGATGTCGTCTCGGGCCAGGTGGTCACCAGCCGCAGTTGCTTGCTGCCATGATCGTAACGCTGCAAGCAGTTGCCGCCGCCGGGCGAGCTGCCGATGGCGCCGACAAAGACAATGTTGTCGTCATCCGGCTTGATGGCGATATAGCCGCTCTCGCCCGAGCCGGCGATGAAGCCGTCCAGCCACATCAGCGACGACTTCTCGTTGCGGCTGGGCACGGCCACGCTGCTGTTGTCCTGCTGCGTGCCATACACGAAATACGGGTCGCGATTGTCCGCCGCCAGGTGATAGAACTGCGCCGTCGGCTGATTGAATATCGACGACCAGGACGCGCCGCCATTCAACGAGACGCAGGCGCCGCCATCATTGCCCTGCACCATGCGCTGGGGATTCTGCGGGTCAATCCACAGATCGTGATTGTCGCCGTGCGGTGTGCCGATCGCTTGGTAAGTGCGGCCGCCGTCAATCGACTTCCAGAAGCGCAAATTGTTGACGTAGACCGTATCGGCGTCTTGCGGATCAGGCGTCAGATGCATGTAATACCAGGCGCGCGAGATGATGTCGTTGTTGCGCGCCACGAATTTCCAACTGTCGCCGTGATCGTCCGAGCGGTACATGCCACCCTCCGCATGCTCGACCAGGGCATAGACCCGCCCGGCCTGCGCCGGCGAGGCCGCGATGCCTACCTTGCCCAGGATGCCCGATGGCAGCCCTTTGTTCGCCGAGATATTCTCCCAGCTGTCTCCGCCATCCAGCGAACGCCAGATGCCGCTGTCCTCGCCGCCGCTGCTCATCATGTGAAAGCTGCGATACGC